>JALVWZ010000392.1 GCA_027023115.1 Thermaceae bacterium | reverse complement strand
GAGCGCCCCGGCGGGGCCCGGCGGCATGGCGCTGGTGACTATCACCAGCAGCATCAAGACTGCAATGGTTATGAAGAGCCCCGCGTAGTAAGCGCCGGGGAAGGGTTCCTTGCGGGCGTTGGCTTCCATGAGCTCAGTTTAGCAACCGCCGTGGGAGGGCGGTTAGAGGCCGGCGGCGGCGGCCACCGCGCTCAGCTCGGCGGGCACCGGTTCCGGCAGGCGCACTTCGCGCTCGGCGGTGCCCGGATCTTTGAGGCCATGGCCGGTGAGGGTCAGCACTACGGTGGCCCCCTCCTCGATACGGCCCGCCTCGAGCCAACGCCAAACGCCGGCCAGACCGGCGGCCGAGGCCGGCTCCACGAAAATGCCCTCGCGACTGGCAAGGTAGTGATAGGCGCGCAGGATCTCTTCGTCGCTGACCGCTTCGATGGCCCCGTGGGATTCGTCGCGGGCGTTCACGGCTCCCTGCCAGCTGGCGGGGTTGCCGATGCGGATGGCGGTGGCGATGGTCTGCGGCTTCTCGATGGGGTGGCCGGCGACTATCGGAGCGGCGCCGGCGGCCTGGAAGCCGAGCATGCGCGGGCGCGATTCGATTACGCCGTCTTCGTACAGCTCGCTGTAGCCCAGCCAGTGGGCGGTGATGTTGCCGGCGTTGCCCACCGGTAGGGCGTGGTAGGTGGGAGCGGTGCCCAGGTCGTCCACCACCTCGAAGGCGAGCGTCTTTTGACCCTGGATGCGGAATGGGTTTACCGAGTTGACCAGGGTGACCGGGTAGTTTTCGGTCAGCTCGCGCACCAGCCGCAGGGCGTCGTCGAAGTTGCCGCTTACCTGCACTATCCGGGCGCCGTGGACCAGGCTCTGGGCCACCTTACCGGCGGCGACGTAACCGGCGGGGAGGACAACGATGGCCTTCATGCCGGCGCGGGCGGCGTAAGCGGCGGCGGAGGCGGCGGTGTTGCCAGTGCTGGCGGCGGCGACCGCCTGAGCGCCGTGCTCGGCCGCTTTGCTGACCGCCAGGGTCATGCCGCGGTCCTTGAAGCTGCCGGTGGGGTTGGCGCCCTCGAACTTGGCGAACAGGCTGACGCCGCGCTCGCGGGCCGCGGGCGGGCCGGAGAGGGGAATGAGCGGGGTGTCGCCCTCGTTGAGGCTGACGACGGGGGTGGCGCTGCTGATGGGCAGGCGCTGGCGGTAACGTTCCAGCAGGGGTTGGTTCATACGGATACCTCCTCGAGCGGCTCGGGTTGGTAGTTGGGGGCGGGGACGGCCTGCGGCAGCGGCGGGTGGCCGGGGTAGCCCTCGAGCATCCGCAGCAGGTCGCCAATGACGGCGCTGGCGGTTACGGCGCTGCCGGCGCCGCCGCCGCTGATGAAAACCTCGCCCACCGCGTCGCCGCGGTAGAGGAGGGCGTTGCGCGAGAGGGCGGCCTGCGCCAGCGGATGGTCCGCCGGCAGCAGCACCGGCCGCACGGCGGCCCGCCAGCGGCCGCCGGCGGGGTAGAGGCTGGCCCCCAGGCGGATCTTCTTGCCCTGTTCTTCGGCGGCGTAGATCTGCTCGCGGCTCAGGTTCTGGATGCCGCGGGTGTTTTCGCGTACTTCCCGCCACTCAAAGTCGGGGTCTATCGTCAGCCGCGCCAGGATGGTCAGTTTGTGGGCGGCGTCTATGCCGCCGATGTCGAGGAAGGGGTCTTCTTCCACGAAGCCCTTCTTTTGCGCCTCCTCCAGCGCTTCGGAAAAGCCCAGACCGTCTTCCATGCGGCCGATGACGTAGTTGGTGCTGCCGTTGAGGATGCCGTGCAGCTCGAGGGTGCGATTACCGCGCAGTGAGCCGGAGAGGGGCTCGACTACCGGCGTACCCGCCATGACGCTGGCCTCGTAGAAGAGCAGCCCCTCGAGGGCGTGCGGCTTCAGCTCGGGCCAGCGCTCGGCCAGCAAAGCCTTGTTGGCGGTGATTACCGGCGTGCCCTGGTCGAGGGCGCTTTCCACCAGCTTGGCGGCCCGGCCGGTGCCGCCCATCAGCTCCACCACCACGTCGGCTCCCGCGAGCACCTGCTCGGCGTCGTTCGAGAGCAGTCCGCGGGGAACCCAGGGCGGGCGCGGCCTGGCCGGGTCGCGCACCAGGATGCCGCTCAGGGCCGGCTCGAGCCCCAGGGTGCGGAAGCGGGGGCGCAGCTCGTCGAGCAGTTTGACGAAGCCGCTACCCACCGTGCCGGCTCCGAGTAGGGCGATACGCAGCGTTTCCATGGGAAGATTATACGTTCAAGGGGCCGCTTGTGATACTATACACAGTCAAGTATGGCGCTCATCGTTCAGAAATACGGCGGCACATCGGTAGGCGACCTGGACCGGATTCACAAGGTCGCCCAACGCATACAGCACTACCGCGAGCGCGGGCACGACCTGATCGTGGTTGTTTCGGCCATGGGGCGCAGCACCGACGAGCTGATCGCCCTGGCCCGGCGCGTCAATCCGCGTCCCCAGCCCCGCGAGCTCGACCTGCTGACCACCACCGGCGAGCAAAAGTCGGCGGCGCTGTTGGCCATGCAACTGCAGGCCATGGGCATACCGGCGCGGGCCTTCACCCAGCACCAGATCGGCATCACCACCGACGGCCGCTACGGTAACGCCCGCATCGTCGAGGTCAAGCCGACCCGGGTGATGGCGGCGGTCCAGGACGGCTACGTGGCGGTGGTGGGCGGCTTCATGGGCACCACCCCGGAGGGCGAGCTGAACACCCTTGGCCGCGGCGGTTCCGATACCACCGCGGTGGCCCTGGCGGCAGCCGTGGGAGCCCGCGAGGCCGAGATCTTCACCGATACCGACGGCATCTACACCACCGATCCGCACCGCATCCCCAGCGCCAGCAAACTCGAGCGCATCGCCTACGACCCCATGATCGAGATGGCCGCCCTGGGAGCCAAAGTGCTGCACCCGCGGGCGGTCTGGTACGCCAAGCGCTACGGCGTGCGCCTGCACGTTCGCAGCGCCTTCAACTACAACCCGGGCACCATCGTTTCGGAGGAAGCCATGAAGATAGACCGACCCGTTACCGGAGTGGCCATAGACGAGGGGCACGCCCAGATAGGCCTGGTGGGCGTTCCCGATCAGCCTGGCATCGCCGGCCGCGTCTTCGAGAAGCTGGCCGAAAAGGGCATCGCCGTGGACATGATCATCCAGGGAGTGCCCGGCCACGACGCCAGCCGCACCCAGATGGCCTTTACCGTACCCAAGGACTACGCCCAGGACGCCCTCGACGCCCTGCGCGAGCTGACCGCCGAGATCGGCGGCGAGGTGACCTACAATCCCGAGATAGCCAAGGTCTCGATTGTGGGGGTGGCGCTGGCCTCCACCCCGGGGGTTCCCGCCAGGATGTTCGAAGCGGTGGCCAGCGTGGGAGCGAACATCGAGATGATCGCCACCAGCGAGGTGCGCATCTCGGTAATCATCCCCGCGGAGTACGCCGAGGCGGCGGCCAAGGCCGTCCACGGCGCCTTCGGGTTGGACAGGGAGGGCGTGTGAACAAAGACATTCTCGAGTGGTCCGACATAACCCGGCTGGCGGCCAAGCTGGTCCGGCAGCTAGACCCGGCCGACTACGACGTGGTACTGGCGGTGACCCGTGGTGGCATGATCCCCGGCGCCCTGCTGAGCGAAGCGCTCAACCTGCGCAACGTCATGACCGCGGCGGTGATGTTCTACCAGGGCGAGCAGCAGGCCTTGGAGGAGCCGCACTTCTTGCAGTTCCCGAGCGACGCCCTTCTGCTCGGTAAGCGAGTCTTGATCGTCGACGACGTGTGGGACTCGGGCAAAACGGCGGTGGCGGTGCGCGAACGGGTTGAACGGGCCGGCGGCGCTCCGACGGTGGCGGTGCTGCACTACAAACCGCGGCACAGCCGCTTCCCCGACGACGCCCCCGACTTCTTCGGCGAAGAAACCGACGCCTGGATCGTCTACCCTTGGGACCCGGAGCGGGCCGAGGAGTGGTCCGCCTAGCAAGGTATACTGCTCACGTGTACGGCATACTGGCCTGGCCCCCCGAAGACCTGAGCGAATGGATGCAGGAGCTGGCCGAAAAGAATGGCGTTTCGGGGTACGGGCCGCCGCACCTCAACTTGCGCCAGCCGTTCAAGTGGCGCTGGAGCGGTGAGGCGCTTAAACGCGGCGTGGAAGGGATCTTACGCGGCCACGAGCCGTTCCGGGTACGACTGGGCGACTGGCGCACCTTTGGCGGCGGGGTCGTTTACCTGCGCGCCTACGGCGGCGGCCCCTTCAAGCGCCTCTACCACGCCCTGGAACCGCTGGCCGAACCGGAGCACGAAATCGAAGGCCCCAGCTACGTTCCTCACCTGACCCTGGCGCTGGGGCTCGACGATGAGGCAGCGGCCCGCTTGGCCGCCAGCCTGCCGCCGCCGCCGCGTAAGTCGTTTACGGTGCGCGAGGTGGCCCTGGTCAAAGACAGCGACGGTGGCGAGCTGGTCGAGATTGCCCGCCTGCCGCTGGGGGTCGTAGCACCACCCGAAAAAGATAATAGCTAATAAACAGTACCCAGGCGCGCCTTTACGTTCTGGCCGCGAGATGATAAGATTTATCAGGTATGCAGACGCAACGCCTGGCGCAAATCATGCAGGAGCGGGGCGTACGACGTACGCCGCAGCGGTTGGCCGTTTGGCGGCTCTTCGCCGAGGAGCCGGGGCTTACCATCCGCGAGGCTGTGCGGGCGCTGGAGCCGGCGGGAATAGGCCAGGCTACCGTTTACCGCTCGGTCAAGGCGCTCGAGGGCGCCGGTTTGTTGCTGGGTTTTCCGGCGCCCCGCGGTGAGCTGCGCTACGCGGCGGTGCTCGACCACGTCCACCTGCTGGTTTGTGAACGCTGCCGAGCGGTGCGGCGTTTGCACGAGTGCCGCCTGGGTGGCTACGAAGCGGAGGTGGAGCAAAAGACGGGCTACCGGGTGCGGGGGCACACCCTGGTCGTTTACGGTCTTTGCCCGCGCTGCCGGGAAGGAGGGGAGCCGTGAGCCGCAAAGCAGAGTATGCGGTCGAGATAGAGCACCTTACCGTCAGGTACGGCGACCACGTGGCCCTCGAAGACTTATCCCTGCAGATTCCGCGCGGTGCTTTCGTGGCCATCGTCGGGCCCAACGGTGCCGGCAAGTCGACGTTGATCAAGACCATTTTGGGCCTGGTGCGCCCCGCCAGCGGTAAGGTGCTGGTGCTTGGGGAGCCGCTGGAGCGGCTGGACCCGCTACGGGTCGGCTACGTGCCCCAGTTCAAGACCCTCGACCGCAGCTTTCCGGCGCTGGCCGAGGAGCTGGTGGTCAGCGGCCTGCGGCGCGCCTGGCCGGGCCGCATTACCCGGGGGGAGCGTGAGAAGGCGCTGGCGGCGCTCGAGCGCGTCGGCGCCGCCCACCTGGCGGGGCGCTCGGTCAGCCGTTTCAGCGGCGGCGAGCTGCAGCGGGTCTACCTGGCGCGGGCCTTCGTGCGGCAGCCGGAGCTGGTGGTCCTCGACGAACCGGCAACCGGCATTGACGTGCTCGGCGAGGCGGACATGTACCGCCTGCTCGAGGGCTACCAAAAGCAAAGCGGGGCCACCCTCTTGATGATCACCCACGACTGGGAGGCGGCCTACCACCACGCCAGCCACGTCATCGTTCTCAACCGGCGCTTGATCGGCTTCGGGCCGCCGGAGCGGGCATTGTCGGAGCGCTGCCTGCGCGAGGCCTTCGGCCATGTCGGGCACGCCCACACCGTGGCGCTCGAGTTCGTGAGGAGCAAACATGTTTGAAGCCTGGCACCTGCCCTTCATGCAGCGGGCGCTGCTCGCCGGTCTGATAATGGCCCTGCTTTCGGGCTACTACGGGCCTTTCATGGTGCAGCGGGGCTTGAGCTTTCTCGGCTCCGGCCTGGCTCACGCCGCCTTCGGCGGGGTGGCGCTGGGGTTGCTCCTCGGCGGCGAGCCCCTTTGGGTGGCGGTCCCCTTTACCGCCGCGGTGGCGCTGGGCATTACCTGGGTTCGCGAGCGGACCCGTATTAGCGGCGATACCGCGGTGGGCATCTTCTTTGCCGTATCCATGGCGCTGGGCATCGTCTTTCTCTCCCTCAAGCGCGAGTACACCGCCGAGGCCTTCACCTACCTCTTCGGCTCCATCCTGGCGGTGACGGCGACCGACATCTGGGTGAGCCTCGGCCTGTTGCTGCTCACGCTTTTGACCCTGCCCCTTTGGGGCCGTTGGGCCTACGCTACCTTCGACCGCGAGCTGGCCCAGGCCGACCGCGTGCCGGTCCTCTTCGACGACTATCTGCTGGCGTTTTTGGTGGCGCTGGTGGTGGTCGTGGCCATGAAGCTGGTGGGGTTGCTGCTGGTGGCCGCCTTTTTGGTCATACCAGCGGCGGCGGCGCGGCAGTGGTCGCGCACCTTCGCGGGGATGATGGTAGGGGCCGTGCTGGTCGGGGTCTTTAGCGTCGTCTTCGGCCTCCAGATTTCGCTGCAGTTCGACATTCCCAGCGGCGCCACCATCGTCCTCCTGCAGGCTTTGGTCTTCACCGCGGCGGCTCTCATCTGGCGGCGGGCCTAAACCCCCTATTTACAGTAGGAATACACGGGTTAAAATAGACGCATGTGGGTGTCTACCAAAGCCCAGTACGGCCTGCGCGCCTTGGTCGAGATAGGCATGCGCGGTCCCGACCCAGTGCCTCTCAAAGAGGTGGCCGAGGCGCAGGGGATCAGCCAGCACTACCTCGAGCAGATCGCCGCGGCGTTGCGCCGCGCCGGCTTCATCCGCAGCGTGCGCGGGGCCCGCGGGGGCTATCGCTTGGCGCGGCCGCCGGAAGAGATTAGCGCCCTGGCCGTGGTCGAGACCATGGAAGGTTCGCTCTCGCCGGTGGGTTGCATAGAAGACCCGGGCAGCTGTGACCACCAGGGGCAGTGCTCCACCGAGG
>JALVWZ010000391.1 GCA_027023115.1 Thermaceae bacterium | reverse complement strand
GCCCCGATACGGTTGGCGGCCACCGCCAACGATTCGTGCGCCTCGCGCGAGAGCGCCCCAAAGCTCATCGCCTGCACCCGGAAGCGCTTGATTATCTCTTCCAGCGGCTCCACCTCGTCAATAGGCAGCGGCTCGGGCGCTTTCTTCCACTCTAGCAGGTCGCGCACCGCCGCCGGCGGCCGTTCGTTTACGGCTTTGGCGTAGGCGTCGTAGCTGGGGCGGCTGCCCTCGCGCACCGCCTTGTGGAGCGACTTGAATACCTGCGGGTTGAAGGCGTGGTACTCGCCCTTCTTGCGGTAGCGGAACTCGCCGCGGTCGGGGAGTACCGGTTCTTCCTCGTATGCTTCGCGGTGGAACTCGAGCACGTCCTCGGCTATCCGCTCCAGGCCAATGGCCCCGAAACGCGCCGGCGTCCCCGCAAAGAAGGCGTCTACCACTTCCTGCCGCAAGCCCATGGCCTCGAATATCTGTGCTCCCCGGTAGCTGGCCAGGGTGGAGATGCCCATCTTGGCCATGATCTTGCGCAGTCCCTTTTCGACCGCCTTTTGGTAGTTGTTGACGGCCTGCTCCAACGACATCGGCGCGCGCCCCCGCGGGTCGCGCTCCACCAAGTCGCGCACCGAGGCCAGCGCCAAGTAGGGGTAGACGAGGTCGGCCCCGTACCCCAGCAAAACGGCAAAGTGGTGGTCAACCCGCGCCTCGCCGGTTTCGACCACCAGCGAAACACGCATCCGCCGCCCCAGCCGGATCAGGTGATGGTGCACCCCGCCGACCACCAGCGGCATGGGGATGGGCGCCCACTCCGGACCTACGCCGCGGTCGCTGAGAATGAGGACGTTGTACCCCTGCGCCACCGCCGCCTCCGCCTCCTTGAGCGCAGCCTCTAGCGCCCACTTCATCCCCTCTGGACCGCCGTATGAAGGGAAACGGGTGCGCAAACGGTAAGGGCGGTACCAGGTGTCGTCGTGGTTGTAGATCCACTCGAGCTGGTCGCCGCTGATTAGCGGCGAGTCGAACTCCATTTGGTGCGCCGCGCCTTCCTGCTCCTCCAAAAAACTCATCCGCGGCCCCACCAGGCTGCGCAGCGACATGACCGCCTCCTCGCGCAGCGGGTCGATTGGCGGGTTGGTCACCTGCGCGAAGCGTTGCCGGAAGTAGCGGTAGAGCCACTGCGGCGCCGCCGAGAGGAACGGCGGCGGGGTGTCGTCGCCCATCGACCCGACCGGCTCCCTGGCCAACCGACTCATCGGCGCCAGCAAGTGGGTTATGTCTTCCCTGCCGTAGCCGAACGCTTTTTGCAACCGCACGAAGTCGGGGCCTTGCGGCAGGTCGCGCCCCTCGTAGAGCAGGTTCTTGGTCTTGGGCGGGTAGGTGCGGTGCCGCCTGACCCAAACGGCGTAGGGTCGGCGGGTGGCGTAGCGGGTCTTGACGTCCTCGTTGTTCAGCACCCGCCCCTTCGCGGTATCCACCGCAAAGATGTGCCCCGGCCCCAGGCGGCCCTTCTCGAGTATCTCGTCGGGCTTGGCGTCTATGATGCCGGTTTCGGACCCAAGGGCCACCAATCCGTCGGCGAGCCGCCAGTAGCGCAGCGGTCTTAGCCCGTTGCGGTCCAGCGAGGCGGCGGCGTAGCGACCATCGGAGTAGACCAGCGCCGCCGGCCCGTCCCAGGGCTCGGTCAGCGAAGCGTGGTACTCAAAGAAGGCGCGCACTTCCGGCTCCACGTCGGCGACGTTCTCGTAGGCCTCGGGAACCAGCATCATCATCGCCTGCAGCGGGTCGCGCCCGCTCTGCACCAGCAGCTCGAAAACGTTGTCGAGGATCGCGGAGTCGCTGCCGCTTTCGTCCACTACAGGCTTTAGCTCCTCGAGCGCCTTGCCCCAGTAGTGGCTTATCAGCTCGGGCTCGCGGGCTTTCATCCAGTTGACGTTCCCCTGCAATGTATTTATCTCGCCGTTTTGGGCCAGGTAGCGAAAGGGCTGAGCCAGGTGCCAGGCCGGGAAGGTGTTGGTCGAGTAGCGCTGGTGAAAGAGGGTCAGGGCCGTCTGGTAGTAAGGATCGGCCAAATCAGGATAGTAAACAGCCAGGTCGCGCGCCAGCATGAGGCCCTTGTAGACGAGCGTCCGCGACGAGAGAGAAACGGCATACGCAGAAACGCCGGCCTCTCGCCAGGCTTTTTCGATCCGCCGCCGCGCCCGGTAGAGCGTCCGTTCGAACTCCGCCTCGCCCAGGCCGTGCGGCCGCAATAGCAGCGCCTGCCAAACCGCCGGCTCGACCGACTTGGCTTTTTCACCAAGTACCTCAGGATTGGTGGGCACCTCGCGCCATGCGCTGAGCGGTATTCTCAGCTCTTCCAGCTCGCTGGCCACCATGTCCTTGGCCTTTTGCCGCGCTGCGGCCTCTTTTGGCAAAAAGAACATGCCCACTGCGATGTCGCGCGGCTTTTCTGGGGCAATACCCTGCCGCACCAGCTCCCGCTTGAAGAGCGGATAAGGTATTTGCGTGAGCAGGCCCACGCCGTCGCTGGTGCGACCATCGGCAGCCACCGCGCCGCGGTGCGCCATGCGCGCCAGCGCTTCGATGGCCAGCATCAGCACGCGGTGACTGCGCCTGCCGCTGGAGTCGGCTATGAAGCCGATTCCGCAGGCGTCGCGCTCGTGAAATGGATATTTAGCTTCTCGTGTAAACTTCATTCGACTCCTCGCTTCTGGACTTCGGGAGCTTGGCGCTGATAATCCGCTTTGGATTTCGGGGTCTGCTGCATATTTATGCGCAGCAGCGATAGTTCATTCTATCGCAGGCTGCCGTTTTCGTCAACCTGCGCAGCTTTATCGCCGGATTGCTGCTTGACAATTATTCACTTTTCGGATACTATGCATTTTAGAAACAAACGCTACTCGGAGGTCGTTCGTGGAAACGTTGCGCGTATCCGGTAAGTCTCGCCCTAACTCCGTTGCTGGTGCCATTGCCGCGCTCCTTCGTGCCGAAGGCGAGGTCGAAGTTCAAGCCATTGGTCCCAGCGCCGTCAACCAAGCCGTAAAGGCCATCGCCATCGCCCGGGGCTACATCACCCCTGATAACCTCGACCTCTCGGTCAAGCCGACCTTCGTCAAGCTGGAGCTGGACAACGAGGAGCGCACCGCGCTGCGCTTCACGGTCAAGTCGCACCCGCTTAGCTCCTGACCGAGCAGCCCCATCTAGCCGGTACGCTTGCAGGCGGACCGGGTGACGTTAGCGTGTAGCTTAGGATAGACTGTTGATATGCTGTTATTTGGACCATATACCTGGTTGATTTTGCTGGTCCTCTTCGCCACCTTCGCCATTCAGGGTTGGCTGAAGAGCACCTACGCCAAGTTCAGCCGCGTGCCCAATTCGCGCGGCCTTACCGGCGCGCAAACCGCGCGCGCCATCCTCGACCGCTACGGCTTAACTCAGGTGAAGGTCGAACCCATCCGCGGCCAGCTTACCGACCACTATGACCCACGCAGCAAGGTGGTGCGGCTTTCCGAGGGCAATTACGCCTCACCTTCGCTGGCGGCCCTGGCGGTAGCGG
Source organism: Thermaceae bacterium (assembly GCA_027023115.1). Taxonomy (GTDB): domain Bacteria; phylum Deinococcota; class Deinococci; order Deinococcales; family Marinithermaceae; genus Oceanithermus. Next base: position 3,434 of record JALVWZ010000391.1, on the reverse strand, counting down.
CCCACGAGACGGGCCACGCCCTGCAAGACGCCGAAAACTACGCGCCCATGCGGATTCGCGAGCAGCTGGTGCCGGCGGCGCAGATCGGGAGCAACTTCGGGCCCTGGCTGTTCATTATCGGTCTGATGATCGGCATGATCGGACTGGCCAAGATTGGCCTCTACCTCTTCTTCGCCGCCGCACTGTTCCAGCTGGTCACCCTGCCGGTCGAGTTCAACGCCAGCGCCCGGGCGCTGGCCAACCTGCGCAAGTTCGAGCTGTTGACCCCGCAGGAAATACCAGCGGCGCGCAAGGTGCTGACGGCCGCGGCGCTGACCTACGTGGCCGCCCTAGCTATGAGCATCGCCTACCTGCTGCAATACTCCGCCCTTTTGGGTATGGGCCGCGACGACTAAAGTGCCGGATGCGGATCCGCGGGCGCTGGCCCTGAGGGTTCTCGACCACGTTGGGCGCGGCAAGTTCGCCGCGCCCACGCTCGATCACGCCCTCAGCCGGCACGATCTGACGTCGCAACAAGCGGGGCTGGTTACCGACCTCGTCTACGGAACGCTACGCCGGGAACGCTGGCTCGAGGCCGCCCTTACCCCACTCTTACGGGACCCGGAGGGTCTGCCGCAGGAACTCCGCTGGTTGCTGCGCGCCGGCGCTTACGAAAAGTTATTTACCCCCCGCCCGGCGCACGCACTGGTCAACGCTTGGGTTAGCGTCGCCAAGCGACGCTTCGGCATGTTGAGCGGTCTGGTAAACGCCGTCTTGCGGCGGGTGGAGCTGCCGCCCGTTCCCGAGCCGGTGCGCCTCGGGCTGCCCGATTTTCTGTACTCGCACTGGCGCGACTACTTCGGCGACGTCTCCTGGGCCGCGGCCCTCAACGAACCGGCCCCGCTGTGGCTGACCGTCTTTCCCGGCGGGCGCGAAGCGCTGCGTTCGGAAGGAACTAACTTTGAAGCCGGCCCCCTGCCCGACACCGTCAGCGTCCACGGCGCTTCCCTGCGCGAGCTCGCTGCCTACCGGCAGGGGCTGGTCCAACCGCAAAACCCTTCTTCGCTGCTGGCCGCCATGCTTCTCGATGCTCCCGCCGGCGCGCGGGTCCTCGACCTGGCCGGCGGTGCCGGCATCAAGGCCGCCTGGCTGGCCGCCAAGGGAGCACGAGTTACCAGCTACGACCTGCGCAGTTCACGCCAACGCGCCGGCCGGCGCAATCTCGAGCGGCTCGGCCTGGAAGTGGAGTTCAAAACACACGACTTGCGCCGGCCGCTCGCCGACAGCGCCCCCTACGTTCTCCTCGACGCGCCCTGCCTGGGCACCGGCACCCTGCGCGGCCACCCAGAGCTACGCCGTCGCCTGCGGGAAGACGACCTTAAGGAATCCGCCGCGCTACAAGCGTTGTTGCTCGATAACGCCGCCCGCTCGGTTGCATCGGCAGGGGTACTGGTCTACGCGGTCTGTTCTCTGACCGAACCCGAGGGCGAGGGGTTGGTGGCGGCCTTTCTCGATCGCCACCCCGATTTCAGCGCCGATACTCCCGCCATCCCACTGCCCCGGCTGCGGTCCGGCGCCGGCGTTTACGTAAAGCCCGTAGACGGGCTGGACGGGTTCTACTACGCCCGGTTGCGCCGCGGCTAGTTGCAACTTCTCAACACGTTTTTTTGCAAGCCCTACTGGAGGGGCGGTGCGTAGCAAGTGGTACGTATCGCGTAGTTCGTGGTAGGCATTGAATAGGTTTTAGAAGGTGTGATGCGGGATACGAGTAGGCCGCATAAGAAGCGCGCAAAACGACGTATCGCGGTGTTTCCACGGGCTACGAGCTATAAGCTACTTGCTGGTTTCGGAACCCCCACCCCGACCCTCCCCCAAGGGGAGGGGGCGTTGCCTGATACGAAACGCAAGCTGCGGGCGTCCTGTCAACTACAAAACTACGGGCCACGAGCCACAGGCTACTTGCCGCCTTTCCCCGATTCCCCGGACGAGGCCGACTGGCCCGGCCGAGATCCGGGGCCCATGCCGGAAGAAAAGCCGGGGTTATGTATCTGCCCCACTTCGACGCTAGAACGTAGGGGGTTTCAATCCTTCCCCTACGGCAGAGCACCGAAAACTGAGCTTGCTGTTTCTACTGGCCACAGGCCACGAGCCACTGGCCATCCCATCACCACGTACTACGTACCACGTACCACGTACCCGCAAGGCGGACATACGGGTCCGCCCCTACGACGGAATAACACGCGCCACGAGTCGTGAGCCGCAACTACAGGCCACAAGCTACGAGCCACAGGCCATCCCGTCACCATCACCACGCACCACGTACTACGCACCACGTACCTATAGGGCGGACACGCAGGTCCGCCCCTGCGACGAGATGACGCACCACGAAACACGAGCCGCAACTACAGGCCACAAGCTACAAGCTACATGCCGCCGTTTCGTCATTCCAGCCAATTGAACCCTTGGCTCGCGCGAGCTGGAATCCGGACCGGCATAGTCCCCGTCGCTCGTGGAAACTTAAAGAAACAATGATGACGACGGAAAGCCCCTAACATGGCTTCTGAACCGGTACTGGCACCGGCTTTCGCCGGAGTCGCGATAAAGCCCGTGGCGACGAGACGGCGCGAATGACGTAGCTAGCCCTGCTGCAAACGCCACTTGGGGCCTTTGGGGGTGTCCTCCACTAAGACCCCCAGTTCCGCCATTCGCGCTCGAATGGCGTCGGCCGCTTCGAAGTCGCGACGGCGCCGGGCCGCTTCGCGCTGTTCCAAAAGCAGCTCCACCAGCCCCGCCAGCAGCGGTCCGCCCGCCCTCGCCTCGAGCACCCGCGGCGGGAAGAGGCCCAAGACCCCCTCGCCCAGGCGTTCCAGCACGTCCCTGGCCCGCTCGAGGCTCTCGCGTCCGGCGGCTGCCTCCAGCGCCTTGTTCAGTTGGGGCAGGAAGGTGAATATGGCCGCTAGCGCCTCAGGCGTGCCTAGGTCGTCGTTGAGCGCCGCCGCGAACTCGCGCTCCAGCTGGTCCAGCGCCGCCTCTAGTTCCCGATTGGTGCCGGCGGAGGCGGCCTGCGCCTCGCCGTGGAGGCGGCGGTAAGCCTCCAATAGGCGGAAGTAGGCCCGGGCTGCCGCCTCCAGGCCGGCGTCGGTCATGTCGAGAACGCTGCGGTAGTGGCTCTGCAGCAGGTAGAAGCGCACCACCATCGGCTCGCGCTCACGCAAAAGCTCACGCAGGGTGATGAAGTTGCCGGTGCTCTTGGCCATCTTCTCGCCGTTCAGGAGCACGTGGTTGTGGTGCATCCAGTAGCGGGCGAACTCGTGGCCGGCGGCCTCCGCCTGGGCGATCTCGCACTCGTGATGGGGAAACTGCAGATCAATGCCGCCGGCGTGAATGTCGAAGCCCTCGCCCAGGTATTTGAGGCTCATCGCCGAGCACTCGATGTGCCAGCCGGGGTAGCCCTC
>JALVWZ010000390.1 GCA_027023115.1 Thermaceae bacterium | reverse complement strand
CGTTGACTATAGCAACAGGCGTGCTCACGTCTTCGCGCAGTGCGGGCGGACACGTGGGTCCGCCCCTACGACGGGATGAAACGCGCATCGAGCCGAAAAACGCATCACAGGCCACAAGCTCCAGGCCACATGCCATGTCACCATCATCACGCACCATGTACTACGTACGACGTACCACGTACCCGCAAGGTGGACACGCGGGTTCGCCCCTACGACGGGATAGAACGCGCCACGAGCCACAGACCACTTGCCGCTATTTCGTCATTCCAACCAAGTAAGCCAATAGGCCCCGCAAACTGGAAACCAGGCCAGCGCAGTCCCCGCCGCCCATAGACGCCACAGGTAGCAATGGCAGCATACAGACGTCAACGATGACGGCGCAGCGTTCCAAAACCACGGCCTCTGACTTGGTCCCGGCCCCTGGCTTCTACCGGGGTGACGAGAGATGCTCGCGGCGACGGGGCGCTATCGTGAGCGGCGTGTACGTGCTCTGCGGCTAGTCGGTGGGAACTCCCAGAACGCTTACCTTGCGAGCCTTGGCGGCGTACATCTCGCGATCGGCGGCTTCCAAAAGAGAGTCGGGGGTTTCGCCTTCGCGATACTCCGCCAGGCCAAAGTTGGCTTGCACTCGGTACTGCTCGAGCATTGGGTCGCTGGTCAGCGCCTCGGCGCAACGCATGGCAACCTTGACCGCCTCTTTCTTACCGGTGCGGCGCAGCAGTATCACGAACTCGTCGCCGCCCATGCGGTATACGTCGTCGCCCTCGCGCATGCTCTCCTTGAGCACTCTGGCCGCCCGCGCCAGCACCCGGTCGCCCACCAAATGGCCGTAACGGTTGTTGACCTCGCCAAAGTTGAGCATGTCCACCACGACCACGGTAAAGGTATCGCCGTAGCGGCTCGCCAGCGAGATCATCCGCTTCAATCTTTCGTCGAGCTTGCGGCGGTTGTAAACGCCGGTGAGCGGATCCAGAGCCGCCTCGTTGCGCAAGCGTACGTGGCGTTGCAGGCGGCGGAAGTAAGGGTCGAGCTCGCGCGCCAGCGAGTTGGCTAGCCTCAGGTCCCACTCGGTCATCTTGCGGTCGCTTGCAATCCAGACGAAGCCATCGGGAATCGGCAACGACAAAGCCGCCGCCGTTCCCTGGCCCCAAAGCTCGCGTATGCTGACGGGAACTTCGGCCCGCGACCTGTAAATCCGCGGCTCGTCGTCAATGAAAGTTTCTACCTGGAGCTGCAAAGCTAGCGTGCTCCCCTTACAAGCCGCGGTGCGCCGGTAATCAGCGGAGGAACCCACGTAGACCGCGCCGTCCCGGCAACGCCATAGGTCTTCCAAAATGGCGAGAACCTGGGCAGTAATTCCTTCTACGTCTTCGTCTTCCCAATCTATTCGCCTGAGCCTATCGGCAGACTGGTCGAGCGCCCGCCAGCGGACACGCTCGAGGCCATAAGCCATCGCCTCGGCAAGGGAAACCAAATACTCCAACTCGCTCAAACCGTAGCTCCAGGGTTCAGTAGACTGAACGCTCAAGACACCTTGCAACTCGCCGTACTTCAAGTGGGTGCCGGCGTAACTGCGAATGTCCACGTCGTCTTCGGGATCTATGTTAAGTGCCCCAATCGGGTAGAAGGCTCTTACTACCGGATCCATCACGTCGCCGATGAGAATCGGTTCACCAGTGTGGATAATGTGCCTTGTCAGCGGGGCTTCGTCTACTGGCCTTATCTCCTCGCCAACCAACTCGGGAGCGCTGCTCTTCTCGCCGACGGCGTAGTAGATTCGAAAAACGTCTCCCTCGAGTAGCGCCAGGGACAATGCCGCGTACTTCAGGTGCTCGCTCATGCTCTTGAAAAGCATCGGCACCAACTGTTCTATACGACTAACGCTGTGGATCTTACTCGTGAACGCCAGAAGGCCCCTGTGGCGACTCACGCGCCGCTCTATACGGCGTACGGCCATGTGCGCCGAAAAGACGCTTTGCAGTATGCGTAGTTCTTGCAGCTCCTGGCGGTTCAACTTGGGACGGTGATGTTCGGTGTTGACCAGGACCAACGCACCTATGATCGAACCAGCATGGCGCAGGGGCATGACCAGTAAGCTCTTGATTTCCTCTTTACGGTCCTCCAGCGCTGCTTCGTGGCGCGCGTAGTCGCGTACTTCCAGCAAACGGCCATCCCGCACGGCCGAGCCTAGAACCCCGTGATTGAAGATACTCACCGTCGAAGCAAGTTTGCCACCGCTTATCGGCTTACCCGCCGAAAAGGCAACCTCGCCAGCGCCCTCATGCAGTTCGAAGACCCTTACGGCCTCGTAACCAAAGTGAGCAGGCAATTGCTCCCATACGCTCTGAAACGGCTTGCCGCCATCGAGCGTCCCGATCCATTCGATAAGCCTAGCGCTTAACAAGGTCTACCTCTCTAGCATTCTAAACAAAGAGGCAGCCTGCTACATGTTCATTTATTGTTTCGGGACCTGTTCGACTTTCCCTCGCCAAACTCTCCCTACTAGCGAACCGTCTTCCCACAGCGCCAGCGCCGCCCGAGCCCCAACAGCGATCCGGCCCCAGGGAGTTTCCTCGCGGTGCCAGCCCAGCGCCGCCGCCGGCGCGAAAGTGTAAGCGAGTAACGCCGCCGCCACGTCCAGCGACTCCGCCAGCCGCAGCGGATGCCGGGTGGCCGCCGCCATCCCGCCGGCCAGGTCCGGCTCGGCCACCGGCGCGTCGGAACCAAAGAGCAGCGTCACCACCGGCAAGGCGGCTATCTCCGACCACCTGTAAGAGGTCCGGTCGGTCGCGCCCAGCAAACGGGCAACCGTTTTCTGGTCGTCGCGGGCGTGCAGGGGCTGCATCGAAACTCGCAGCCCGGCTAAGCGCGGTAAGTCGGCGTCGGTTACATGCTGAGCGTGCTCGATGCGAAATCGCCGCCGCGCCGGCAAACCGGCTGCCTCGAGCCGGTCTATCAAGTTCAACAGCTCCCGCACCGCCCGGGTGCCGATGGCGTGCCAGACGGGGGCGAACCCGGCCGCGAGCACTTCCGCCATCTCGCCGTCGTGTTCGCGCGGGTCGTCCAGCGGCATGCCGTAGCCGCCACTAGGGTAGGGGTCCGTCATCCAGGCGGTACGGCTGGTCAAAGCGCCGTCGCTAAAGTACTTGACCCCGAATACGTGAAGTTGTTCCCCTATTTTTTCCGGCGCGTAGGAACGCCATATGCTCTTCGGGAGCGTCCAGGCTAGGCGCAGGGACAGCTCGCCGGCCAGCGCCATCTGGCGGACCCACTCGCTGGCCTCCGCCGGGCCGTCGCCCATCGCCTGCACGGCAACGTAGCCACGTCGGGCCAGGTCGGCGAGGCCGCGCCGCAGGTCTTCTTTGCCAGGCGGCGGCAGCCGCCTGGCAACCAGCTCCACGGCGCGCTCGAGCAGGTAACCGCTAGGCCGGCCTTCATCGTCACGCAGAACCCTGCCGCCCGCCGGGTCGGCGGTGCCTTCGTCGACCCCCGCCGCCGCCAGCGCCCGCCGGTTCACCCAGGCGCTGTGCAGGTCGCGCGACTCCAGGTAGACCGGGTTCGCGGGAGCGGCCGCGTCGAGTAGGCCGCTGTCTGGGTAAGAGTCGAACACGTAGCCGCCGCCCCTGATCCACTCGCCCGGCGCTTTCCTGCGGGCCACCCGGGCCACCGCCTCCGCCACGGCACGGGGGTCGGAAACGTCGCGCAGGTCGAGCGAATCGAGCCACTGCCCCCAATAAACCGGGTGGACGTGCGCGTCCTGCACGCCGGGCGTTATCCGCTCGAAACGCAAGCGTTTGGCTCGTGGGTAACGCGCCTGCAGATCGGCGGCCGGGCCCACGTCGGCGATCAGGCTCCCTTGCAAGTAGACGGCGCCGGCGGGCAGACTCTCGCCGCCCGGGGTCCATACCTCTCCCAGCAGTAACATGCTCCCAGCCTACCCCTATACTGAGTGCGTGAGGCGCTATATCTACAACGGTAAGATCCTCTCCCTGGCCATCGAAGACGAGCACTGGGAGATCGTCGAACACAAGGACGCGGTAGCACTCTTGGTGGAGGACCCCGAGCGGGGCGTCCTCTTCGTCGAGCAGTACCGGCCGGCAATCGGCCGGCGCACGCTGGAAATACCCGCCGGCCTGATTGAGCCGAACGAAAGCCCCGAGGAGGCGGCCCGGCGCGAGCTGGCCGAAGAAGCCCAGCTGGGCGGCCGCCTGGAAAAACTGACCGAGTTCTACACCAGCCCCGGCTTTACCGACGAAAAACTCTACCTCTTCCGCGTCTGCGAGCCGCATCCCGCCAGCGGCGCACCGGACGACGACGAAGACCTGACCATCGTCTGGCGCGACCCGGCCGCAGTGTTGGCCGCCGCTAACCGCGGCGAAACGGCCATCAGCGCCTCTACCCTGGCCGGAATTCTCTTCGCTCTCGAGCAATGATCATCGCCGCCAGCACCAAAGACGTTCCCACCGGACCCAAGGTGGTAGCCATCGGGTCTTTCGACGGCGTCCACCTGGGGCACAAACACCTGCTGGCGCAGGCGCAAAAGCTGGCATCTGCCGAAGGCTGGCCGCTATTGGTTTACACCTTCGACCCGCCCACCAAGGTTTTCGTGCGCGGCGTCGGCATGCTCTCGACGCTCAGTGAAAAGCTGGAGCTGCTCGAGGAAGCGGGGGTGGACATTACCCTAGCAGTATCGTTCGACGAGGCCTTCGCCGCCCGCGACAAAGAGGAATTCCTGAGCGACCTGCGGGAAATAGGCGCCCGCCGAATAGTCGTGGGAACCGACTTCGGCTTTGGGCGCGGCCGCAGCGGTCGCCCGGCCGACCTGGAAGAAGTAGCGCCCACCACGGTGGTGCCTTTGCTCGAGCTTTCCGGTGGCCCGGTCAAGAGCACCCGCATTCGCGAGCTGCTGGAAGCGGGCGACGTCGAAGCGGCGCGCCACCTCCTGGGCCGCCCCTACACGGCTCGCGGGATAGTCCTCCGCGGCGACCGGCTGGGCTCGCGCATCGGCTTCCCCACCGCCAACGTCGAGCCGGCCCCAAACAAGGTCCTGCCCCGCGGTGTCTTTGCCGCTGAGGCCGCCAGCGCCCCCGGGCCCTTTCCGGCGGTGGTCAACGTGGGCCTGAGACCCACCGTGGACGGTAGCGAGCTGCGCTTCGAGGCGCACCTGCTGGGATTCGGCGGCGACCTTTACGGCCACGAACTAAAAGTGACCTTCCTGAAGAAGCTGCGCGACGAAAAGCGCTTTGCGAGCCTGGAGGAGCTGCGTAGTCAAATTGCCCGCGACGTAACCGCGGCCCGCGAATACTTCGGCCTTTGAGCGGTTAAGCTGTTGTAAATGACCGCCGCAGATCTACTGCTCGAATGCCCTTCGGGAAGCAACTTGGCCACCCTGCGCCGGGTGGCGGCGGCCATGGCGGCTACCCTGGAGCCGCATGAGGTTTTGGCTCGCGGCGTGGAATCGCTGGTCGAGGCCACCGGCGCCGTCTGCGGCGAGGCCTACCTGCTGACCAAGACCGGCCCCGAGCTGGAGGTAGTGCATGGTTGCGCCGGCGAATGCCCATTCAAGTCGCGGCTCGCCGAGATGGCGACCCAGGCGGCAACTGGCGGGCGGGCGCTCGCTAGCCGAGGGCTGATAGCCCTGCCCATCCACCGCCAGGGGCGGGTTCATGCCGTCTTCGGCCTCAGTCTGCCGGCGGAAGCGCCAGCTCCCGACGGTTGCTTTTTGAGTACCGTAAGTCACCTGACCGCCCTGGCCCTCGACCATGCCGAACTGGTTCGCGAGCTCGAGTTGCGCGAGGCGCAACGGGTACGCCTGCTGCGTAAGTGGCTGGGCGCCCAGGAAGAAGAGCGGCGGCGCGTGGGCCAGGCGCTGCACGACGAAGTGGGCGGCGTTCTGACCGGTGCCTTGCTGGCACTCAGGCTGGCCGAGAAAGACCCGGCCCGCCTCGAAGAAGTGCGTACCGTCTTGGGGCGCGCCCTCGACGAGGTACGCCGCCTTTCGCGAGAGCTGCACCCCGCCACCCTCGACGACCTGGGCTTGCGGATGGCCCTCGAGCGCCACCTGCGGGAGTTTGGCGAACGCACCGGCCTGGACGTGGACTTCCGCCTAAACCCGCCCAACCTGAACCGCCCGGCCCAGGCGGCCCTCTTCCGGATAGCCCAGGAAGCCCTCACCAATGTCGCCCGCCACGCCCAGGCCAGCCGGGTGCGAGTACTGCTGGAAAGCAGCAGCGAATTGCTGATCCTGGAGGTCGAAGACGATGGTCGCGGCTTTTTGCCCCCGACCGGCGGCGAAACCCTCGGCCTGGCGGGAATGCGCGAGCGCGCCGAACAGCTCGAGGGCCGTCTTATAGTAAAAAGCAGCCCCGGTAAGGGTTCATTGGTGCGGGTGGAGGTACCCCTTGCGCGTGTCCTTGATTGAAGATCACAGCATCGTACGCAGCGGTCTACGTCTGCTGCTCGAGTCCGGCGGGCACGAGGTGCTGGCCGAGTACGAACGCGCCGAAGAGGCTCTGGCCGACAGCGTGCGGCCCGACGTTTACCTGCTCGACCTCAACCTACCGGGGATGGGTGGTCTCGAGGCCCTGCCCGCACTCAGCGAGCGGGCCCGGGTGCTGGTGCTTTCGATGCACGAGGAGCCCTTATACGTCAACGAAGCTTTCAAACGCGGCGCTCGCGGCTACCTGAGCAAGCGCGCGGTAGACGTGACCCTTCTCGACGCCCTGGCGGCTCTGGCCCGCAACGAACGCTACCTGCCCGCCGAGCTGGCCGCCGAACTGGCCGGCTTTGTCGCCGAGCCGGGGCCCGAAATCCTTTCGCGGCGGGAGCGCGCGGTAATCAGCGGCGTCGCCGCCGGTAAGAACCTCAAGCAAATCGCCGCCGAGCTCGGCATAAGCCACAAGACGGCCAGCACCTACAAGCAACGCGCCCTGGCCAAGCTGGGGATAGCCAGCCGCGACCTGCCGCGCTGGGCGCGCGAGCACGGGTTAATTTAAAAGGTCCTGTACCATTTCCCCGGCCATAGCTCTAGCTGCACCCCCCAGCCCTCCCCTAAGGGGAGGAAGCTTTATTTGATGCACGCTGCAAGCC
>JALVWZ010000389.1 GCA_027023115.1 Thermaceae bacterium | reverse complement strand
AAGGGGGAGAGATCCCCGATGCCGCCGGCATAATCGCCGCGCTCGAGGCCACCACCGGCAAGAAGGTGGAGGACGTGGTGGGCAAACCCTCGCCGCACACCGTTCAGGCGGCGCTGGAGCGCCTGGACCTGCCGGCGGAGCGCGTGGCCATGGTCGGCGACCGCCTGGGCACGGACATCGTCATGGCGCGGCGGGCTGGCCTGGTGGGCGTTCTGACGCTGAGTGGCGTCACCCGCCCCGAAGAGCTGAAGCGGTCCGCGGTAAAGCCCGACTACGTCATCGAAAGCCTGGCCGAGCTGCCGGATCTGGACGAGCGGCTGGACCCTTAGCAGTAGCGGCCTCATTGTTCACCAAACGTATCGGGAAGGAAGTGGTGCGTAGTAATTGGGTTTGGGAGGTGGGTAAGTGAATTGTGCGTAGTACGTGGTGCGTAGTACGTGGTAATCGGCTTGAATCGAGTGCGTCATACGCGATTGTTCACCGTGGTGCTCCCACGGGTCACGAGCTACAGGCCACTTGCCGGTTTCAAAACCCCCACCCCGGCCTTCCCCAAGGGAGGGAGACTCTGTCCGATGCGGAACCGCAGGCCGCGGGCGTTCCGTCGGCTACAAACTACATGTCACGAGCCATAAACCACAAACCACAAGCTACAAGCCACTTGCCGCTCTTTCCCGATTCCCCGGACGAGGCAGGACACGCCGGCCGAGGTCCGGGGCCCGTGCCGGAAGACGAGCCACGGTTCGGTTGCCGCGGCGCCGGAACGTAGGGGTAGGATTCCAATCCTCCCCTACCGGTGGAGAGGTGACGGGAGAAGATGCTTGCGGCAACGGGTTCGCACGGGTAGCGCGTTCGGACTGCGCAGCTGGTGGCTGCGGGCGGTTTACGAGGCCTCTCCCCAGGGCAGCTCCGCCGGCGGCAGCGCTTCGCTGATGGCGTAGCCCTGCAGGTAGTGAACGCCGGCGTTTTGCAGCCACTCCCGCTGGGTGTCGGTCTCGACCCCTTCGGCCAGCACCTCGATGCCCATCTGGCTGGCCAGGGCCACGATCATGCGAACGATGCCGGCGTCCTTGGCGCGGAAGGGGACGCCGCTGATGAAAGCGCGGTCTATCTTGATGAGGTCTATCGGGAAGTCGGAGATGTAGCTGAGCGAGGAGTAACCACGGCCAAAGTCGTCGAGCGCCAGTCGCACTCCCAGGCTCTTCAGCTCGGCCAGGACCTTCTTGGTGTTCTCGGGGTCGCGCGAGGCGTGACTCTCGGTTACCTCGAGCAAAAGCTGGTCTGGCGGAACGCCCTCGGCCGTCAGCAGATCGCTCAAAAAGCCAATGAACTCCGGGTCGCGCAACGACTCGTGGCCGACGTTGACGCTTACCCAGAGCGGCGCTGCCGTTTCGTGCCAGCGGGCCACCTGGCGCACGGCCTGGGTGAGGATCTGCCGGTCGAAGCCGACGCTGAGCCCCGCCTCGGCGATGATCGGCAAAAACTCGTCGGGGAAGATCTGGCCGCGGCTGGGGTGCT
>JALVWZ010000388.1 GCA_027023115.1 Thermaceae bacterium | reverse complement strand
CGATGAGCGCTGCGGCCGAGTTCTTGCTTTATTCCGCCGACCGCGCCGAGCACGTCAACAACGTCATCGCCCCGACGCTCGCGTCAGGCGGGTTCGTCATTAGCGACCGTTTCGTGGACTCTTCCTATGCCTATCAGGGTTACGGTCGCGGCCTCGACCTGGACTGGCTGCGTCAGGTGAGCGCCGGCGTCATCGGCAGTTATATGCCGGCACTGACCATTCTTCTCGACTTGCCGCCGGAAGTCGGGTTGGCTAGATTCGAGGGCCGCGACCGCCTCGAAGGTGAGTCGCTGGCGTTTCACGTGCGCGTTCGCAAAGGCTACCTGGAGCTGGCCGCCGCGGAGCCGAAGCGCTTCGTAGTCATCAATGCGGAATTGCCCGCGGAGGCCGTCTTTGCCCGCATCGTGGCCGCCGCGCGGGAGAGGTGGCGGTTGTGAGGCGCTATTGGCCGGTTCTTTTGTTCGCGGCAGTCTTGCTGGTTGGCGGTGGTTTCTATCTGTTGCGCACCTTCAAGAGGCCGGCCCCGGTTTCCCCTTTTGGCCTCAAGCAGCGGGTCGTTACAATCGATACCCCCAAGGGCGCTTACCGGCTGGTAGTGGAGGTGGCGCGCCAGCCCGACGAGCTGGAACGCGGTTTGATGTTTCGCAGCGAGATGGCCCCCGATCACGGGATGGTATTTCTCTTTCCGGAGCCGAGCGCCGGCGGTTTTTGGATGAAGAACACCAAGATACCGCTGTCAATCGCCTTTTTCGACCGCAAGGGCGTCATCCTGCGCATCCTGCAAATGAAACCCTGCACCCTGCCCCCCGAACGCGCCGATGACTGCCCGGTCTATTACCCGGGCGTGACCTACTCGGGGGCGCTTGAGGTCAATCGGGGCTGGTTCGCGGCCCACGGGGTGCGCGAGGGCGACAGGATAGAGCTGGGTTCCTGGGCCTGGCGTTAAGCCGACCGACTGCTTTCACAGTTCGTCTTCTCAACCTTTGCCGTTGCCGGTCCGGTAGCGCCGCCGTTCGGCCTCGATGGCTTCGTCCAGCTCCTGGACTTCCTTGAGCAAGTCCAGGGCGTTTTCCGGCTCCTGCTTGAGCCGGCGAATCAGGATGTTGCGCTTGCGGCGCAGGTAACCCTCGCGGAGGCGGGCCAGGCTCTTGTCGAGGGTTTCTTTGTACTCGGCGGGGTACTCGCTGCCGGAGAGGATCAGGCGTTCGAAGAGGCGGCCGCCCTCGCTGCGCTCGCTGAAACGGTCGAGGATGCGTTGTGGCCGGTAGCCTTCTTCTTCGGCGACGGCAATGAACTCGGCCAGGAAAGAGCCCTCCGGGGGCCAGGTGTGGTCTTCGGCGTAGCGCACCCAGTCGGCAAAGTTCTCGGGGTCGGCGGCCAGTAGCTGGGCGATTACGTCGAGCTCTAGCAAGAGCAGCCGGTCTTCCAGGTTGTCGCTGGCCGCTTCCACCTGCGCCCGCTCCACCCGAGGCCGTTTGCGGCGGCGCTGGCTGTAGATCAGGTCTTCCAAAGCACGTGGATCGAGCCGTAGCCGGTCTACGATGACCGCCTTCAAGGCCTCTGCCACCGGGTCCAGCGGGTCGGCGTCCACCAGCCGCGGCAGCAGCTCTTCCAGCACCTGCCGCTTGCCCTCGGCAGTGCTGATGTCCACCCCTGCGGCGGCGGCCATGAAGCGGTACTCGACCTCGGGCAGGGCCTCTTCGAGGGCGGCGGCGAAGGCCCTCTTGCCCTCCGGATCGGTTAGCAAGTCGCCGGGGTCGCGCCCTTCGGGGAGGAGGACCGCATACGTCAAGAAGCGGCGCGCTACCCCCACGTCCAGCCCCGCCAGGGTAGCCTTGCGGCCGGCCTCGTCGGCGTCGAAGGCCAGGTAGAGGCGGGACGCCTCGGCCCGTTCCAGAAGGCGCGCCTGAGACTGGGAGAGCGAGGAGCCGAGCACGGCCACGGTTTCCCGCCAGCCCATCTGGGCCAGCGCCAGAACGTCGAAGAGGCCCTCGACCACGATGGCGCGCTTGTTTTCGCGGATCGCCTTGCGGGCCTCGGGGTAGCCGTAGAGGAGGTCGGTCTTCTTGAAAACGTCGCTCTCGGGGGTATTGAGGTACTTGGGCGTGTCGCCGGCGCTGATCGCCCGGCCGGTGAAGGCCACCACCCGGCCCATCGGGTCGCGGATGGGGAAGACCACCCGGTCGCGCAGGCGGTCGTAGTAGCGTCCGTCCTTGGTGGCCACCACGCCGGCGCGCAGCGCCAGCTCGGGGCTAACGCCGTGTTGCTGCAGGTAGCGCAGCAGGCCGTCCCAGCTCTTGGGGGCGAACCCCAGGGCGTAGGTGTTTATGGTTTCGTCGCTAAGACCGCGACCTTTGAGGTACTCGAGCGCCGAACCGGTCAGGTTCTTCTGAAAATAGGCCAGCGCCAGCCGGTTGACCTCGATCAGATCCTTGCTGGGCTTGCGGCCGGGAGCGCGCTCGGGGAGCTCGACCCCGGTCTCCTGCGCCAGTTTTTCCAGCGCCTCACGAAAGTCGACTCCCTCGATCATCTGCACGAACTTGAAGGCGTCGCCGCCGGCTTTGCAGCCGAAGCAGTAGAACATACCCTTGGCCTCGTCTACGTAGAAGGACGGGGTCTTTTCGTTGTGAAAAGGGCAGAGGCCCTTCCAGCGGCCTTTGCCGGCGGGTCTTAGCGGTACGTAACGCTCGACCAGAGACTTGAAGTCGAGGCGGTTGCGGATTTCTTCACGTGGGTCCATGTCGCTTTGCGCGGCCGGCGCTTTGCCAGGAGAGCCGCGCCCACGTTCCCAGGATACCGTAACCGGTAAGCCCGTTCGGAAAGTCATTCTTGACGGCCAACCCTGCCCGTACCAACAATGCCTGCTGCCAGGCTTGCTGCGGCGGCAGCGAGGCCTCGAAGCGGAGCAGATGGGCCACCGGTTCGCCGGCCGCCAGGGCAATCTCGGCGCGCAGTAGGCGGGCGGTCTGGTTGACCACGGTGAATCCGCCGGAGCTGGAGCGGCGTTGCAGGTGTTGGGCCAAGGCCAGAGCTCTCTTGGGCTGACGGCTGACCAGGTAGACGCCCCAAAGCGATAGCGTCAGATAGCGTAGGTAGGGCCCGGAAGCTCGGCCCACTTTCAAGGCCTCCTTGAGATGGGCAATCGGCGACTCCCCCTGCCGCCAGTCCTGTAAAGCCCGTGATAACAGGAAGAGGGTTTTCCCCGGCGGGGGCGCGCTGGGCATGAAGTCCGTCATCAACTCGTTGTGCCTGGTGCCGCTTCCACCATGAACCGCGTAGGCCAGGGCCAGGTTGGCCGCCAGCCAGGGGTGGGGAAGGCCGGCGAATACCTTTTCGCCCAACTGAACGGCGTCTTTGACCTTGCCGGTCTCGATCAAAAAGCGCATCCGAATAGCGTGGATGCGGGCCCGTTCGTTGTCGTTGCGGGCGTGCTCGAGGTGCAACTCGGCCTGCTTCAGGGCTCGTTCCGCCTCGTTGCTGCGGCCCTGGTCGAGCCAGAGACCGGCGCGGACGCTCCAAGCGGTAGTCGCCAAGCCGGGATGGGCCAGGCGACCGTGCTCGATGGCCTTATCGGCCCACTCGGCGGCCCCAGCCATCCGCTCGGCGTACCACATGTACCCCGCCAGCGCCAGCGCCGCTTCGGCGGCGCGGCTGCGGTTGCCAATACTAACGAACCCCTCGTATGCCTCACGCATGGCGCGGCCGGCTTCTTCCAGCCGCATTTGCCCGGCCAGAGTTTCGGCAAGGCGCAGCGCGACGCTGGGTTTGTAGCGTGACGGCAGTTTGGGGTTGCCGTCCAGCTCTTCCTTGATTTTGCCAAGCGAGTCGAGGCGTCGTGGACCTTCTTCCAGGCAGTATAGCGCCAGACGAACGTTGACGTCATTCGGATTCTGTTCGAGAAAGCGCGGGAGCAAAGCGCGGGCCTCATCGCGACGTCCCAAAGAGGCGTAGGCCAGGCCGCGTAAACGCTGGGCCCAGTCGGCTTCCTGACCCGCCAGCAGCTCGAGCGCGCTCTCGGCCGATCCTGCGGTAAGGTGCATTTCCACCCGCCGTCGCAGGGCCTCGCTCTTGATAGGTTCCGGAGCGACTGTTATGGCGCGCTCGTAGTATTTATCGGCGGCGGCAAAGACGCCCTCGATCCGGTGGTACTCGGCGGCTTCTATCCAGGATCGACCGGCTTCGGCCGGCATCTCCGCGAGCTCGGCGTGTTCGGCGGCGGCTGGGGCAAAACGTTTGTGCTGGTTGCTTAGCCAGCGCCAGTAGGTGGCGTGACCCTGGCGTTGTTGCTCCGTGGTCAAAAGTTCGCGGGCAGCGCGTTGCAAGAGGGGGTTGGCCGGGTCCAACCGGCTATCTTCTCGCAAAGGGGTAGCGTCGGTCTTCAGATAGCCGGCTTTCACCAAGTGCTCGACCGCCTCGCGAGCTTCATCGGCACCCAGCAGCTCTTGCAGCACGCCGTACCAGCTGTTGGGTCTGCCCAACGCGGCGTAGAGAAGGGCCTGCCGATGGGTTTCGGGTAGCCTGTCGAGCCGTGACTGGAAGGCCGCCAGCACCGACATTCGCGGATGGTCAGCGTTGGCCAGGAAGCGGATTATCAACGGGTTACCGCCAGATTCCCGCAGGATGCGGCGCCGTTCTTCGGGGTCCAAGCCTGGGTTGAGGCTTTCCAAGTAAGCAGCGGCGTCGTGGGCTGCCAGGGGGCCCAGGCTCACGTCGGCTCCGTTGGACGAACCGCGGTGCATGACGATGGCGGATACCCTTTCTAGCGGTCTGTTGCGTAACGAGTCCAATATGGAACGGACCAGCGGGTGCGTGCGGCTGCTAAGGTGGGTCAGCAAGACGAGTGGATCGTCTCGCGAAAGCATCGCCATGACTCGCCTTACCGAACCGGCTATGGCGGTCCCGAGTTCGTGCAGTGGCGCCGGGCGCTCCGACTCCAACCCGAGAACGTAGCCGATTATGCGACGGTCCAGCTCGCCAAGACCCAGTTGTCGCATGAAACCAAGCGGGTCTTCGCCAAAGTTTTCGGTGAAGGCGAGGTGTAGCTTGCGTCTCACCGGGTCGCTAACGCCGAGCTCGGGAATGCGGATTACCCTCAGCCGACCGCTGCGCAGGCGCAGAGCTTCGGCAACGAGGCGGCTCTTACCGCTGCCCAGCGGGCCGACGACCCAGATCAAGCGACCGGGGCCGGTAATGCCCTCATCGATCAACGAAAGCAGGCGGCGTAACTCTTCTTCGCGCCCGAAGAGTGGTTGCGGGTTGCCGCCCCAGTCCAAGAACTCCCACACTGGTTGCGGGTCGGCGAAGCCCTTGAAAAGGCGTTTACCGACAAAGCGCGCGCGGGCTTCGGGCACCAGGTCACGCGTGGTCTCGTCGATCCAGATGGTGCCGGAAGGGGCGCTGCTAACCATGCGCTGAGCCAGGTTGACCGCGTCGCCGATTACGGTTTGGTGGGCTCGTTCGCCGCCGCCCAGCGGCCCCAGCATGACCATGCCGGTGGTCACGCCGGCGCGTCCTTCGAGCGCCCCGGTGCGTTGCTCTACCATGCAACGGGCTGCTCGTAAGGCGTTGAGGGGCTCGTTTTCGCGGCTGTTGCTGGCTCCAAAAACTGCTACCATGCCGTCGCCAAAGAACTTGTCGATCTGGCCGCCATGGCGGTCTACGCAGCGGCGGCAGCGGCTGAGGTGCTCGTTCACCTCGCGGTGAGTTACTTCCAGGTCGTTCTCGTGGGTGAAGCGACTGAAGTTGGATAGGTCGTAGAAGAGAATGGTTGCCCAGCGTTTTTCGGGTGCTGGGGCTTCGCCCAATGGGTGGCCGCAAAAACCGCAGAAGTGGAACTCTGCCGGGTTACGGTTTCCACAAGCCGGACAGCGAACCATCAGACGCCTCCGGGGAAGGCCATGAGCACCGGGGCGGTTAGCACCTCGAGGGCGGCTCCCACCTCGAGCGGTTCAGAGCTGTTTAGGACCAGGGGAATGCCAACGTCGAACAAAAAAGCGTCTGTGCCGAGTCTTTCGCGCACCTTGCCTGTAAGTCGCGCTCGACCGCCTGGTAACTGTTCCAGCTGCGGCCGACCGGAACGGTAGCGGAAGCTGGCAGCGGTGGCGGCAAAGAGCACGTCTGCGCGACCAATTGGGGTAGGGGGCGCACCGCGGTCGAAGGCATAAATTACCCCGATGGGAGTCAGCGCCTCCAAAAGCGGATAGCCATAAGGCTGCGGCAGCAGCTCTACTGGCACCGCGTAAGAGGAAAAGCGCTGGTAAAAGGTATCGGGGCTTTCCTCAAACGCCATGGAGCTATTTTATGCGAGCTCCCGTTGGCGGGGAAAGCCCCGATTGGTAATCTAGAAGACCGGACCGATGCGGAAGTGAAATACTCCGGTGGGGTGAGCGGTGCTAAAACCATAGTCGAAGCGCAACGCTGGCAGTAGCACCGAGCCATAGCCGAGGTTTAGCTGCACGCCGAGGCCGTAGCCGGCCTTGAGGTCGAACTTGTCGCCCGGGTTCCAGACCGTGCCGATGTCCACGAAGGCGATGCCGATGACCGTCTGGCTCACCGAAGACTTGAGACCGAAGTCGTAGCGATACTCGAAGGAGCTGCTGAGCAGGTAGCGCCCGGAGAGCTCCATGGGGTTGTAGCCGCGCAAGGTCGAGATCTCCGACTGGTTGCCGCCCAGGAAAAAGACCCGGCTGGCCGGGGGGTTGCCCATAACTACTCCCGCCGAGGCGCGCATGGCGAATACCTGTTTTGGGTCCTTATTGACGTTCGTGTAGGTCTTGTAGTTGATCCAGGTCGGCACGAACTGACTGACGGGTTTGCCGTAGGGGATGCTTATGCCGTAAGAAACGGAGCCGCCCAGGACGTAGCCTCGAGTAGGAAAGTCGGGGTTGTCGGCGGTGGTGTAAGTGGCGGAGGTTCCTACCGAGTAGCTTTGGTAGGGTACCGGCAGCAGCGAGCGGGCGGTAGCTTCGTCGGGTGAACTCGGTTTGTTGGGGTCGTAGATTTCCAGTTTGGGATAGACCAGCTCGGCGCTCAGGTTCAGGTAGAGCGTCAGGTTCTTGAGTTCTCGCGACCAGGGGCGGCCAATCGAGAACTTGCCGCCGCTGCGGCGCTCGGTATATTCCCAGCCGGTCGGATCGCCCGC
>JALVWZ010000387.1 GCA_027023115.1 Thermaceae bacterium | reverse complement strand
ATGCTGGCGCACCTGCCAGAAGACAAGCCGCTCAAGGAATTGCTGCTCGAAGCCTGGAACCACCGTGTGACCCTGGGCGAGGTAACGCTGGCCGCCGCTGCTCTTTTGGCACTGGCGGTAGTCCTCATCAGACGGGGTAACACCAACCTGGTTCCCGGTCTCGAACTGCAGCTGCGGAGCGTCTTGCAGGACTGGATGGTGCGGCCCCGCTTCAAGGAAATCTTCGGCCACGCGCTGGCGGTAACCGCCCTCAGCCAGCCCTGGCCGCGCTGGCTACGCGCCGGCCTGCTGGGCTTCGCAACGCTGGCCGAGGCCTCGATACTCAACACCTTCAGCCACTTCCACACCCCGCTGTTCATCTCGCTGGCGCGAAGCGTCAACGGAGCGGTGGTGGGGCTCTTCTTTGGGTTCCTGCTGGCGGGCGCCGTCTGGGTGGTGCGCAGATGGTTGTCGCATTAAGCGGCTACTACGGCGCCGGTAACGCCGGCGACGAGGCGATCCTGATGGCCCTGGTGCGCGAGGCACGACGGCGCGGTCATGAACCGCTGGTTCTTTCCCACAACCCCGCCGCCACCGAGCGGATGCACGGGGTAAGCGCCGCCCCGGCCCGCGGGCTGGCGGCGGCCCTCAAGACGGTGGCCCGCGCCGAAGGTCTGCTCTCCGGCGGCGGCGGCCTGCTGCAAAACAAAACTTCGAACGGGAGCCTGGCTTACTATCTGCTGCTGCTCCGCGCCGCCCAGCTCATGGGCAAGCCGACCTGGGTCTTTGGCCAGTCGCTGGGGCCGCTCAGCCGGGGGGCGCACCGCTGGACCGCGGGGGCGCTCAACCGCGCCCGGATGGTGGCGGTGCGGGACCGCAGCTCGCTCGAGCTGGCCCGCGAAATCGGGGTAAGGCCCGATGTTCTGCGCCTCGGCGCCGACCCGGCGCTGCTCCTGGAGCCGCCGCGGGTGAGCCGCGAAGAGCGTCTGGTCACCATCGTGCCGCGCGGCAATGTGCCTCCGGCGGCCAATTTACGCCTGCGCGAGGTGGCCGAACGCCTGCGCGAAGCCGGCCGCGAAGTGCTGGTGCTCGGCTTTCAGCCGGGTTACGACGAAGAAGCTCTTGATATATTCGAGGGTTTCGACCGCGAACTCAGCGGCGACCCCCGCCGCGTCTTCCACCTGATTGCCCAGTCAGGCTACGTCCTCTCATTGCGTCTGCACGGCCTCATCCTTGCTGCTGCCGCCGGCGTCCCCTACGCCGGCGGCAGCTACGACCCCAAAGTGGCCGCCTTTTGCCGCGAAAGCGGCGCCCCGTTCTGGGAACTTCCCGGCGACCCGGCGGCAATGGTCAAGATGGCCGTTCACTACCTAGGTCCTGACAAAAGCGCCCTCAGGGACATGCGCGTTCGCGCCGCCGAGAGCTTCAACTGGATCTGGGGCAAGCCCGCCGGTTCCTGACCGCTAGTTGTACCCTCGCCAACACGTTGTTCGCTAGAACCCTTCGGGAAGGGGCGGTACGTGGTGCGTAGTACGTGTAGGTGGTGAATAGG
>JALVWZ010000386.1 GCA_027023115.1 Thermaceae bacterium | reverse complement strand
AAGGCCAGCGCGGTGGTGGCCTCAAGCACCGACGAGAAGCCGGCCAGAATAGAGGAGGTGATCATGCCGGTAAATATCAGGATTACCAGCCAGCGGGCGCGGGCGGCCCAGAGCTCGAAGACCGTCGAGCGGCTGTAGACCAGTTCGGGGGCGTCTACGGCGCCGAGGCGGTGGATGTCTTCGGTGGCTTCTTCTTCCAGAACGTCCACCACGTCGTCAATGGTGACGATACCCACCAGCCGACCCTCATCGTCGGTAACCGGCAACACCGTCAGGTCGTAGTCGGCCATCACTCGCGCCACCTCTTCCTGGTCGGTTTCGGTGGTCACGTGGATGACGTTGGGGTTCATTATCTCGGCCACTCGCATGGCCGGGTCGGTAACTATCAGGTCGCGCAGGCTGAGCACGCCTACCAGGCGGCCGTCGTCGTCGAGTACGTAGAGGTAGTAGATCGTTTCGGCGTCGGGCGCGGCGCGGCGCAAAAACTGCAACACCTCGTCCACGGTCATGCCGGCGCGCACCGCCACGTACTCCGGCGTCATCAGGCCGCCGGCGTCGTCTTCGTCGTACTTGGAAAGCTCTTCTACCTCGGCCCTGGTCTTGGGGTCCAGCCAGCTCTTGATGGTCCGGGCCAGCTCCGGGTCTTCGTCCTCCACCGCTTGCAGGGCGTCGGTCAAGTCGTCCGGGTCCAGCTCGTCCAGAATCTGGCGCACCCGCCAGGGAGGCAGCGTTTCCAGAAACTCGGCCTGGTCTTCGGGGTCGAGCTCGGTAAGCAGCTCCGCCGCCGCCTCCGGGTCCAGGTAGGTAAGCAAAACGTACTGGTGTTCGCCCGAAAGGTCGTCCCAGTGCTCCAGCAGCTCCGCCGGGTGGATGCGGTCGGCGATCTCCTGAACGAGGGGAACGTCACCCTTCTTGAGGGCGCGCAGGAGTTCGTCAAATAGTTTTTCTCGCGCCAGCGTCCGCATCTCTACCTCCGGTGGGATGGCCTGAAAAAGCCAAACTTAAGTGTAGCACGGAGGCGGCTGCGGGGTTTAAGGGGCCAGCATGATTAGCTCGACGGGGGCGCGGTGGGCGGGTCTTTGCGCATCGCTTAAAACATCAGAAAAATTGCGGTTGACACGCTCAAGGTCGGGCGGCTATGCTTAGCCCTGGCTTTGAGCCGGGGGTTATATGTTCGAGAACCTGAGTAAGCGGCTGCAACAAACCCTGGACAGCCTGCGCGGGCGCGGGCGTATCAGTGAGGCCGACCTAAAGCGGGTCATGCGCGAGATTCGCATGAGTCTGCTGGAGGCCGACGTCAACTTCGAAGTGGCCAAGGCCTTTACCAAGAAGGTACAGGAAAAGGCCCTGGGCCAGAAGGTTTACGAGTCGCTAACCCCCGCCGAGCAGATTTATACCATCGTTTACGACGAGCTCAAGGAACTGCTGGGCTCCGAACCCAAGCAGCCGGAGCTGAAGCACGAAGGCAACGTCTGGTTTTTGGTGGGTCTCCAGGGTACTGGTAAGACGACCGCCGCCGGCAAGCTGGCCAAACTCTA
>JALVWZ010000385.1 GCA_027023115.1 Thermaceae bacterium | reverse complement strand
GCCAAAAGCGCGGCTGTCAAGCAGCCAAGGGGCCATGGGTATGGGTCGCGATTTTCGTAGCGCTTCAGCGCCAGTCGGCCAGGTAATGGTCGCAAAACTCCTCGTCGTCCGGCTCGTAGTCAAAGAAGTGTCGTACGCCGTTCATGGTATGACAGCTGCGACCACTTTGGAATAAAGTGAAAAAACTAACTAGCACGGGTTGCAACACGCCCGGATATGGCGCGGATTCCAGTATGGCGTACACGCCGTCTCCCTGGCGATGGAAATGCAGCCTGTAAACGGGTATCTGGGCGTTTTCTGGGGGCCTGGTTATTTTGAAGGTCGCCAGGTGAGAGAACCCCCGTTCGCTTAGGTGGGTGATATACGGCTCGAGGACCAACCACGTTTCGGCGTCAATATCGTCTGCACTACATAGTTCCAAAGAGCGCGGCCGAATGGTCAATGTCATTAGTCTGTAAAACTGGTGCAGGTAAGGCCACCGCCAGAGTACGAAGCCGACCAGAACCCAGAGCCAGAGGTGCTGCACCGGTCATGCCCCTTTCCGGTTCGTCGCGGCCGGCATGCAGAGGAGCGGCACGGCACGACGGGCCAACCTGCCGGGCAGGGGGCGTAGCGAGGGTCTGGGGGCGGTGTTCATCATGGACAGGTTCCACTATTCTTACACATCTACGCGCCGGATGGCAGTGATGTTGAACAAAGCGAAAGCCAGTCCAGCTTCGGGAGCAGCGGGCGAACCGGACGTAGTTCGATTCGAAGAGCGCTGAGCTCGGCAGGAAAATGAGCGCCCCGCTAGTAGGAGGTGGGCCCGGACTCGTGCTATAACCGGCGATTGTCGCCGGCGCTGAAGCGGTACGGAAATCGCGACCCCATATCCATGGCCCCTTGGCTGCTTGACAGCCGCGCTTTTGGCGGCTAGACTTCGTTCCAACCGCGGACTGTCGCGGCCAAAATCCGGTGCGTTCTCTTATCAAGAGCGGTGGAGGGACCGGCCCTGTGAAACCGCGGCAACCGGTGGGGAAACCCACGACCTGGTGCCAATTCCGGCCCGCGCGAGCGGGAAAGATAAGGGAAAGGGCAACCCCTTTCCTGAAGTCTTGAGAGAGCGAACGGAAAGGGGAGTTTTCGTTCCCCGGAAGGAGAGAAGCATGCCCGAGTACCGGTACGAGACCTTGGCCCTGCACGCCGGCTACGAACCAGCTCCCGGCGGCCCCCGGCAAACGCCGGTGGTCCAGTCCACCAGCTTCGTCTTCGAAAGTGCGGAGCAGGCGGCCCGCTTGTTCGCCCTCGAGGAAACGGGGCACATCTACGGGCGTATCAGCAACCCGACGGTGGCCGTTTTGGAAGAGCGGCTGGCGGCGCTCGAGGGCGGCGCGGCGGCGCTGGCGGCGGCTTCGGGGCACGCGGCGCAGTTTCTGGCGGTCACCGCGGTGGCGCAGGCCGGCGACAACCTGGTGAGCATGCCCGGCCTCTATGGCGGCACCGTAAACCAGTTCAACGTGGCCCTGGGCCGGCTGGGCATAGAGGCCCGCTATACCGGCCCCGAGGCGCGGCC
>JALVWZ010000384.1 GCA_027023115.1 Thermaceae bacterium | reverse complement strand
CGCGTGCTACAATTTTCACGCGGGCGCCCGTAGCTCAGCCGGATAGAGCAAGCGCCTCCTAAGCGCTAGGCCGCAGGTTCGACTCCTGCCGGGCGCACCACGGCGGGCGGGGGTTACCCCGCCCTTGTCTTTTGGCATCCGAATCAGCGCTCTTCGTACCCCGCACCTGCTTTTGGCCTCGAGCCGAACCTGGGTAGCAGTGCGTAGGGAGCTGTTTTTGTGGCACGTTATGTGAAAATCTTGCACCGATAAAACAAATTGATGAGGTATACTAATAATCGCATTACAAAAAGCGGTTCAGGTTGTTGCGCGAGATGGCAAAGGAGGCCCAAAGTATGAACAGAAGGAATGTAGCGTTTATTTTGTTAGCGGCCCTGGCGGTATTTTCTGCGGTTTACGCCGCCAAGCCAACGGCAAAGACGGAAGGCGAGCTGGTAGTCCTGGCGGGACCGCAGGAAGACTGGGCCCAGGCCATGGTCGCAGCCTTCCAGAAGAAGTACGGCATCAAGACCACCTACGTCAGAATGTCTTCGGGCGAGGCGCTGGCGCGCCTGCGCGCCGAGGCCGGCCACCCCTCGTTCGACGTTTGGTGGGGAGGCCCCAACGAGGGCCAGATGGCGGCGTACGATGAAGGCCTGATCGAACCCTACGTTCCTCCGCGCGCGGCAGAGATTCCGGCGGAGCTGAAGGACGCCAAGGGTATCTGGACGGGGATCTACGTGGGAGCCCTCGGCTTTTGCTCCAACAAAGAGCTGCTGGACCAGATCAAGTTTCACGCGCCCACCTCCTGGGACGACCTGCTCAGCCCCAAACTCAAGAACGGCATCGCCGTAGCCGACCCCCGCACCTCGGGTACCGCCTACACCTTCCTCTACACTCAGGTAGTACTGCGCGGCGTGGACAAGGCCTTTGAGTACCTCAAGAAGGTCAACGACAACATCTTCCAGTACACCAAGAGCGGCTCCGCCCCGGGGCGGATGGCCGCCGCCGGCGAAGTGCCGGTAGCCATCATCTTCTCCCACGACTGCGTCAAGTTCCGCGAAGAAACCGGCGTGGACCTGGTGGTTTCTTTCCCCAAGGAGGGCACCGGCTACGAGATCGGCGCCGAAGCCCTAATCAAGGGAGCCAAACACCCCAACGCCGCCAAGTTGTGGATGGACTGGGCGCTGAGCCCCGAAGCCCAGGCGATAGCCGCCACCGTCAAGTCGTACCAGGTTCCTTCGAACCCGAACACGGTCGTTCCCAAAGAAGCGATTTCGCTCGATCAGGTCAAGCTGCTTTCCTACGACCATGAAGAATCCGGCAAGTTGCGGGCCAAGCTCTCCGAGCGCTTTGGCGAGGAGGTCCGCGAGGGTGCTGCGGCGCCAGGTAAATAACGTTTCGCGAGTCTAGTGGGCGGGGAGGCGCCTGTTCGGGGCGCCGCCCTGCCTTGATAAAGGAGCGGCCGTGTTGGGCAACTTGCGATTGCGCCTCGGGGAATACCGCCGCCTCACCCAGGATGGCGTACTGGCTATTGGGCTGCTAGTATCGATTGGTTTCTTGGCGGCCTTCGTTATCTACCCCCTTTACGAGATCCTCTCGGTGAGCGCCAGCGACGCCGCCATGCCCGCCTGGCAACGCTTGATGACCGCCCGGGGAACCTGGCGGGTAATCATGAACACGCTCTGGATGGGTCTGGGCGTAGCCAGTTTGGGAACGGCCCTCGGGTTTTTGTTCGCCTTCGTGCAGACCAAGCTGGACGTACCGTTCAAGCGCTTTTTCAACCTTATCGGTATCTTGCCTATCATCTCGCCGCCTTTCGCGGTGGCCATGTCAACAATCGTCCTCTTTGGCAGAAGCGGCTTGATAACAAAGAAGCTGCTCGGGATCAGATACGACATCTACGGCCTGGACGGCCTGATCTTCGTCCTCTCCATTTCTTTCTTTCCGGTGGCGTACCTGACCCTGCTGGGGATGATGCGGGCGCTGGACCCGGCCCTGGAAGAGGCGGCCACCAGCCTGGGGGCCAGCCGCTGGCGCGTATTTCGCACCGTCACCCTGCCAATGCTTACCCCGGGTCTGGCCAGCTCGTTCCTGCTCCTCTTCGTAGAGGCCATGGCCGACCTGGCAAACCCCCTGATAATCGGCGGCAACTACACGGTTCTATCTTCGCGCATCTTCCTGTCCATTATCGGAGAATACGACCTCTACGCCGGCGCCGTGCTCTCGCTCTTGCTGCTAATCCCCTCGCTAACGCTGTTTTTCCTGCAGTATTACTGGGTCAGCCGCCACTCCTACGTGTCGGTCACCGGCAAGCCGGTTGGCCGCGCCCGCATGATCACCGCACCCTGGGTAAAGTGGCCGCTGTTTTCACTGGCGCTGGCCATAGCCGCTTTGGTGGTGCTGGTGTACGGTTTCATATTCGTTGGCGCAGTAACCAAGGTTTGGGGCATCAACTACACCTTGACGCTCGACCACTTCCGCTTCGTGCTCTTCGGCTACGGTTCCGACGCCATGGTAGATACCACCATGCTGGCCTCTATAGCCACCCCCATAGCCGGGCTGATGGGGCTGTTGATAGCCTACCTGGTAGTGCGCCGTAAGTTTGCCGGCCGCAGCCTGGTCGACTTCACGTCGGTTCTGGGCCTCGCCGTTCCCGGGACGGTGGTGGGCATCGGCTTCATTCTGGCCTTCAACGAGCCGCACTGGGGCGGGTTGTTTCCAAAGCTGACCGGCACGGCGCTCATCATCATCCTGGCCTACGTGGTGCGCAGCGTTCCGGGTAGCGTGCGCTCGATAGTCGCCTCCCTCCAGCAGATAGACGCGACCATGGAGGAGGCGTCCGCCAGTTTGGGGGCCTCTTCCTTGACGACCTTCCGCAGGATAACCGTCCCCCTAATCAGGCCGGCTCTGCTGGCGGGTATGGTTTATAGCTTTTCCCGCGCGATGACTTCGCTTTCGGCGATCATCTTCTTGGTTACGCCGCGCTGGCGGATAATGACGGCGCAGATTCTCAACGAGGCGGAAACCGGCCGTTTTGGCAACGCCGCCGCCTACTGCGTGGTTCTGATCGCCATAGTACTGTTCGCCATCGGCTTGATGTATCTGGCCGTCGGCTCCAAGACGGGAGCCGAGAGACTGATTGAAAGATGAGGGTTGTGCATGGCTTCAGCTAAGTTGGTGTTGGAAAAGTTGGTTAAGACCTTCGGTTCCCGCGGGGCAGTGCGGGCAGTGGACGGGCTGGACCTGGAGATAGGCCCAGGTGAGTTCGTGACGCTGCTGGGTCCTTCGGGCTGCGGCAAGACCACCACCCTGCGGCTCATAGCCGGGTTCGAAACGCCCACCTCGGGGCGGATACTGGTCGATGGGCAGTCCGTCGGCAACCTGCCCCCCAACAAGCGACCTATGGCGATGGTCTTCCAAAGTTACGCTCTTTTTCCGCACATGTCGGTCTACGACAACATTGCCTATGGCTTGCAGGTGCAAAAGCTGAGCCGGCGCGAGATTGGCGAGCGGGTGGAGCAGACGATGGAGCTGATGGGGCTGACGGGCATGGGCGCCAGGAAGCCGCATGAGCTGTCCGGAGGGCAGCAGCAGCGGGTGGCGCTGGCGCGGGCTTTAGTAATGGAGCCCAAGGTGTTGCTTTTCGACGAGCCCCTATCCAACCTCGACGCCAAGCTGAGGGAACAGATGCGGCTCGAGATCCGCGGCTTGCAGCAGCGCCTGGGGATAACCACCGTCTACGTGACCCACGACCAGGCGGAGGCAATGAGCCTTTCCGACCGGATCGCGGTGATGAACGCGGGCAAGCTGGAGCAGATAGGCTCGCCGTCGGAAATCTACCGCAGGCCCGCTTCGGCCTTCGTAGCCGACTTTATCGGCAGGGCCAACTTTATCAAGAGCCGGGTCTTGCACCGTAACGAGAAGGGAGTGGAGTTCGGCCTCTTCGACGGTAGCGTGACCCTCCCCGGCGCCAGCGTGGCACATATTACGGGCAACGACGCTTTGCTAGTGATACGCCCCGAAGCGGTAGGCCTGAACACCGCGGGCGACGGATTCGAGGGCAAGGTGGTGCACGGCGTTTACCTGGGGGCGACCATGGAGTACGAGATTGAAGTGCAAGGGCAGTTAATCTCGGCGGTGGTGTACGACCCGCAGGAAGAAGACGTGTTCGCCGCGGGCAGCCGTATCTGGCTGAAGTTCCCCGCCCAGTCCTTCCACGTTTTGCCGGAGGGGAGCGTGCAGGTTTAGCAGCAGTAAGACTAAGGCGCACCACGAGGCCTTGCGTATTATCTGAGGCTGGTAAAGGAAGCGGCAGCAACCTACCTTTGCGCGTGATAAAATGCCCCCAAACCCACCGGGGTGGGCCTGAGCTCCCGATACCTCGGTGCAAGACGGCCGGCCTTCCAGGGGGCCGGCTCCTCAAATGCTCAGTATGGCGAAAACTTTATATTCAGACTGGTTGCTCGGCCGGTATTTCCCGGTTAGGGAAGGCAATAGCCAGTTTCGTTCCCGTAAGTACGGAAAAACGGATAAGGCAGGATTTAAGTCCCAACGGTCTGCACCTTAATAATGCACTAAGTGCCGATGACCCGAAATAGTTTGATGATACTTATCAGATACGGGTCATGGGCTGCATGTGGCTTTCAAGCAAACCCATCCCGGCTATCCTCCAAGGAAAGGGGTCTCGTTTTGCCGGCCACAACACTAGCGGCAGTCCTTTAAAATACCTACAGTGAAAAAGGTCAAGGTATTCGAAAAAGTTTTCGCTTTGTTTGAGCGCTATCGCCGTCAGCGACGTATCTCCAGCTTGACAGACGGAGAGGAGCTCTTGGGTAAGGAGACGGATGACGAAGAGTTTGCGCGCCTGTTGGAGGATCAGTCCAAGCTGAACCACGATATCAGCGAGGATGAGGCAATGGAACTGGCCAGCGAAGCCGTGGCTTGGTCGCGCAAGAAGATTAGCTAGACTTGCAAAGGACGCCAACCTTACGGGCAACCGTCAACACCAACATTTCCATCCATTACGTCCGCAGGCCCTATTCGAAGGCTTTTACACGTCCGCTACGGCGCAAATGCGAACCAGGCAATGGCATTCCTGCTTCACGTTGGAGAAAATAGCAGCCCCGAAGAGGTGGTAATGGCATGCTCCGCATGCAGAATACGTCGCTGGGGACGGGGTAGGATGGATATATGAAGCTTGAGTTCGATACGGAGGCCGATGCCCTCTACCTTCGTTTGAAGGAGGGGCAGGTTGCTAAGACCATCGAGCTCCAGCCGGGCGTTTTCGTAGATTACAACCGCTTGGGGAACCCGATTGGCATTGAAGTTTTGAGCGCGAGTAAATATATCAAAGGTGAGGAGCTGCATATTCCCGACAGAATTATGCGGCTTGCCTACGCCTGAAAGACCAACTGGGCGATGGGCATTCAATCCCGCGCCGGATTTTTGGGGGAGAACCCCCTCAGCCAGTTAGCGCCCCGTCAATTTCTTCGGGCGCAGGCACTGAGGTGCGCGGCGTTGTCACAAAGCTCGCCTTCCAGGATGTCGCGCTTGGGATATTCCGGCATAGATTTTGGCCTGTGCAACAGGATAATGCTTTGGTCCTCATTGGCCCGAAATGGCTGGTGCCTCCCAGGTTCTATCCGGCGTGCCGTACCGCTGGAAGCGAAGGAGAGCAGTAAAATAGCGATGATGGCAAAGAGGCCCGCCAGTCTGCATGACTCCAGGCGCGAGCTGGTTACGGACCCTCGCGAAATTCCCAGGCGGTTCAAGTCGCGCGCGGAAGAAGCTGCATTTTGGGAGTCTCACGACTTCGCGCCCGGTGTTCTAACCGATGGCGAGAGTGTTCGTAAGGAGCTTGATAAGCTCCTTGGTCTCAGAGACGAGCAGTAAACCGCTATACTCTTAGCCCTGCGCGCGATCTGCGCGCCGGGTATTTTGTAGCTCCTCCGGTTCATCCCCGCAGGCGCGGGGAGGGCATGTTTGGCACTGCCGTGCCTCCAAAGAAGGCCCTTTGAGGTCCTGGGCAGCGGTCATGAGGCGGGTACAATGCAATCTTCATTACCCGGATGCTAGGGGGCTGTATCGTTCCTGGTGTGCGCCAGCAAGTGCCGTGCTTGGTGTCTTTCCGGCTAGCGGAGCCGTGAGGTGGCTCCTGACCGAGCAGTTTCCCGAGCTGGGCACCTTTATGTGACCCGTGAACTGCCCGCCTCCGGAGTGCACGGTGAAAGACCTAAATGGCGAGAGGCCAGTATTAGTCAGGCGGCGGGAAACGAGAAGCCGTAAGCCTGCTGGTTTGTTAGACTATATGTCGGCGTTGGGGATAAAAAGCCGGATCCCTGCTTAGAATTACAGAGCGCCAGCGTACATTCGCTGGAGGGTTAAGAAGGTGTGCCGCGATAGAAGCGCGATTTGCTACCGGGAAAGAGATTCGAACATGGCAACGGCAACTCGAAAAACTCGCAACGCGACTTCCAGAAAAAAGACGGTAGCTATCGACAGCGCTCTTGGAGCCGAGAAGAACGGGCTCTTTGAGGAGCTGGCGACGGAGGCGAAGGTATATATCGATCTGTTGCGCAGGCTAAAGTCGATGCCGGAAAAAGACCCCCGGCGCGAAGACCTGGAGGGTGAGCTTTACGGCAGCATTGCCCACCTCAGCACCCACGCCACCCTGTTGCTCGAAGAAATTGACAAGGCAACCGACAAGCTCTAAAAAAGCGTTACTCTCTGGGCCCGTCCCTGCGGGAGCGGAAAACCTTCCCACAGGAAAACAGCGCGAGAGCCTGGCTCACCTTGATGGTGTTGGGTACGTTTCAATCCTCACCGGCCCTTTCGGGCCGGTGCAACCCTGGGAATCGAGGTGGTCGTATGAAGGTAGGGGAGCTCGTTTCAATCCTCACCGGCCCTTTCGGGCCGGTGCAACGTACTCGGACCAGATAGTAGGCGATATGTCACGATGTTTCAATCCTCACCGGCCCTTTCGGGCAGGTGCAACTTTGTAGCTGTTTCTCGATCCGCGCGACGCGCTCTGTTTCAATCCTCACCGGCCCTTTCGGGCCGGTGCAACGCGGATCCACCGGATACCGGCTGGTTGCGTACTCGTTTCAATCCTCACCGGCCCTTTCGGGCCGGTGCAACTGGACCTGGGGCACGACGTGACCGTGAATCCCCAGGTTTCAATCCTCACCGGCCCTTTCGGGCCGGTGCAACTTCGAGACCCTGGCCGAACAGGGCCTTGTGAAGCCGGGTTTCAATCCTCACCGGCCCTTTCGGGCCGGTGCAACTAATGG
>JALVWZ010000383.1 GCA_027023115.1 Thermaceae bacterium | reverse complement strand
CCGTTTGCGCCAGTATGCCCGCCGTTAGCAAGTGCCCCGCACCGGCGCGGCCGCTGCCGGTCTTGTTCATGAACGGCACCGCCGACCCCAACCTTCCCTACGACGGCGGCACCATCGGCAACCCGCCCCGGGCCAGCCACGGCTCGGTGCTTTCTACGTCTGCTTCGGTGGCCATTTGGAACAACCTTGCGGGCGCGCACCTGACCACGCAGCGAACCCTCCCCGACCTCGATCCGAACGACGGCGGCGTAGTTACCGAAAGCGATTACCGCGCTGGCGGCCGGTTGTGGGTACGGCTCTACACCGTGGGCGGCGGCGGCCACGCCGCGCCCAGCATTCGAGAACGGTATTCGGCGCTGTTCGAACGCCTGTTCGGACACCAGAACCACGACATTGAAACCGTTCAGGAGGTGTGGCGGTTTTTCGTGGCCGCTACGCCCTAACGCACCGCCGGTGCTTTAGCGGCGTCGGCGGCTATCTGCGCCGCCAGGCCGTGCTCGCGGCTGAGGAAGGCGGGGCTGTAAACGCGGATGGCCTCGCCACCGCCGCGGTGGCCGCCGCTGGCCCAGATTAGGTAATCGCCGGCGAAGGGGCCGCTCTCGAGCCTAAAGACAATGAAATTACCGCCCTCGCCTAGTACGCGCACGTCCCCCAGCTCCTCCGCCTGGATGGGCGGGCTCTTGGCCCCTGGTTCGACGTGGACCATCCACATGTTGGGGTCGGTCGGGCTCTTGGAGAGGAACACGGTTTGGAAGGCGCGCCCTCCCAGCTTGATGTCTACGTATTCGTAAATGCGGTCGCCTTTGTTGGGGGCGTCTTCTGGGGCCATGCTTGACTGGGTAAGCGGGAAGTGGTTGGGTTTGGCGACCAGCTTGGCCAGCTCTTCCACCCAGGGTTGCACTTTGCCGGGAATGACGTGCTCGGGAATGTTTGGGGCGGTTGCCACCTCTTCGGCGGCATTTTGTTCGGCCGGCTGGTTCTCCTGGTCTTCGGCAGTGTTGGCCACGGCTTGCGGCTCCGCTTTTGGTTTGCTCGTGGCGGGCTCGGTAGTTGCCGGCGCGGGCTGCTCGGTTGTTTCGGCTGCGGTCTTGCCGGCGTCGGAGGCGAGCACCGTTTCCTCGAGCACGGGTGGTTGCGACTGGCTGCTGAAAAAGCCGTAACCGGCGAGCCAGAGGCCAATAATCACGCCAAGAATGGCGGGTGCGGTCCACTTTTGCTTTAGCAAACCCAGCAGGGCGCCGGCGGCTACAAGGACGAGGCCTATCCAAACGACGTTCATGGCCTTCATTCTAGATGATTGCGGTGCGGCTCCCAAGGGTTGGCGCTAGGCTGAGGGTATGGAAACCTTCAGCGTGCGCACTAGCGCGTTCAAGCAGATGGTCAAGATCACCGCCCAGGTCGAAGAGGCGCTGGCGCGGTTGGGCGTTAGGGAGGGGGCGGTGCTCGTCTACTCACCGCACACCACCGCCGGCATCGTGGTGCAGGAAGGAGCCGACCCGGACGTGGCCCGCGACCTGCTGGGGCGGCTGGCCGAGATTGCCCCGCGCCAGCGAC
>JALVWZ010000382.1 GCA_027023115.1 Thermaceae bacterium | reverse complement strand
GGTCCGGTAGCCCGTGAGCTGCGCGAGCGCAAGTTCATGAAGATCGTCTCCCTGGCTCCGGAGGTGCTCTGATGCAGCCCAAACTGCACGTCAAGAAGGGCGATACGGTCGTGGTCGTCTCCGGCAGGTACCGGGGCAAGACCGGCCGCGTGATCGCCGTTTTCCCCAAGAACCAGCGGGTCGTGGTCGAGGGCGTCAACGTGGTCAAGAAGGCCATGCGCGCCACCCCCGACAACCCCCAGGGCGGCTTCCACGAGATGGAGGCGCCGATGCACGCCAGCAAGGTGCGCCCCATTTGCCCCAGCTGCGGCAAGCCGGTACGGGTCAAGAAGAAGCTGCTCGAAGAAGACGGCAAGGCGCGGCGGGTGCGCGTTTGCAACCACTGCGGCGCGACGCTGGACGGGTGAGGTGAAAGATGCCACTAGAGATTAAGCTCAAGCAGAGGTACTACGACGAGGTGCGCCCGGAGCTGATCAAGCGCTTCGGTTACGACAACGTATGGGCGGCGCCGCGCCTGGAGAAGGTGGTAATCAACCAGGGGCTCGGCGAGGCCAAGGAAGACGTTCGCATTCTCGAGAAGGCCGCCGAGGAGCTGCGTCAGATCACCGGCCAGAAGCCGGTAATCACCCGCGCCAAGAAGTCGGTCTCCAACTTCAAGCTGCGCCAGGGGATGCCCATTGGCGTCAAGGTGACGTTGCGTGGCGACCGGATGTGGGTCTTCATCGAGAAGCTGATCAACGTGGCCCTGCCGCGCATTCGCGACTTCCGCGGCATCAACCCGAACGGCTTCGACGGCCGGGGCAACTACAACCTCGGCGTTCGCGAGCAGCTCATCTTCCCGGAGATCTCTTACGACCAGGTGGACGCCGTGCGCGGCATGGACATTGCCGTGGTGACCACCGCCGAAAGCGACGAAGAGGCCAAGGCCCTGTTGGAGCTCTTGGGGTTCCCCTTCCGTAAGTAAAGGAGCGTTATGGCTAAGAAGGCACTAGTCGAAAAGGCGAAGCGCAAGCCCAAGTTCAAGGTGCGGAGCTACAACCGTTGCAGCCGTTGCGGACGGCCGCGCTCGGTCTACCGCTACTTTGGGCTTTGCCGCATCTGCATCCGCGAGCTCGCTCACAAAGGCCAGCTTCCGGGCCTGAAGAAGGCTTCGTGGTAGCGAGGGCCGGTCGGGGGGTTTCCCTCGAGACCGCTCGCGCAAGCAGAGCAGACAAAAGGAGAGTGAACAAATGACAACCGATCCCATTGCGGACATGCTCACCAGGATCAGGAACGGCCTGATGGTCCACAAGGCCACCGTGGACGTTCCCGCGTCCCGGTTCAAGGAAGAGATCGTCAAGATTCTCGTGCGCGAAGGCTACCTCAAGGGGTACGAGCGCCTCGAGAACGACGGCAAGCCCGTCTTGCGGCTGGAGCTGCGCTACGGCCCCCGGCGCGAGAAGATAATCAAGCACATCCAGCGCGTTTCCCGCCCCGGCCGCCGCGTATACGTCAGCGCCGACCGGGTGCCGGTGGTGCGGCGCGGTCTGGGTATCGCCATCGTTTCCACGTCCA
>JALVWZ010000381.1 GCA_027023115.1 Thermaceae bacterium | reverse complement strand
ATTCGATTCAAGCTACCTACCACGAATTACGCACAACTCACGTACCCACCCCCCACCCAACCCCAGAGCGATCTGGCGAACAACGCCTTGGGAGATTACTGCTAGTGCTCTATGCTTGATTCATGGAAATCCGCGTTCTGGAAGAGTTGACAGAATTCTCGGTCGAAAAGATGCGCAAGATACCGGTCTTCGACTCGCCCTACATGTTTTACGACCTCTACACCCTGCTGCCCGGACAGATGCAGAAGGTGCACGTTCACGAAGGCTCCGACAAGGTCTACCTGGTTCTCGGCGGCGAGGTGCGGGTGCAGGTGGGTGAGGAACAGGCCACGCTGACCGGCGGCCAGGCGGTGCGCGCCCCGGCGGGCGAGCAGCACGGGGTTTGGAACGCCGGCGAGAAACCGGCGGTGCTCCTGGTGGTAATGGCTCCTAAGCCCGCTTGAGGCGTTTGTAGTACCAGCTAACCGAGGGCGCGCCGTCCTTGAGGAAGCGGTAACCCAGGCTTTCCCAAAAGGCGACCGCTGCCGGGTTGTCGCCGTAGACGGCCGCGAACAGGCGCTCGACCTCGTGATAGAGCATAGCTTCCAGGTCGGCCACCGCCCGCCGCCCGTAACCGCGGTTGCGGTGGTCTTCGGTTATCAAAATCAGGGTAACTATGGCGTCTTGCGGCTGCGGGTAGTGCAGCTTGTAGTCGAGGTAGCCCACCGGTTCCTCGCCGTCGTAGATCAGGTAGGCGCGGCGGTTGGGGTCGGAAAGGATGGCCTCCACTTCGCGCTCGACGTCGGCCAGGTCGGGAACCGCCATGGCTATTCGCTCGAAATAGCCGGGGCTGGCTTGATAGACCTTTCTGATTAACGGTGCGTCCGCCGCGGATATTGGCCTTAAGAGAACTTCCTGAGCCGGGGTCATCAGGATGTATTTTAATGGCTTGATTATGAAGGGGGTGTGACCCGCTCGAGCACCACTACCGCCAGCGCAAACTCACGTTCGTGACTGAGGCTGAGGTGGCAGACCAATCCCTCGCGCTCGAGCCTGGCCGCCAGCCGTGGCGCAAAACGCAAGCAGGGCCGCTTGCCTTCGTGCTCCACCCAAACGTCGCGCCAACCGAGGCGCTCCGGCCAGACCTTGGCGAAGGCCTCCTTGGCCGCCCAGCGCGCCGCCAACCGCTCGGCCGGGTCGGCTGCCGCCAGCGCGTAGCGCTGTTCCACCGACGCGAAGTGGCGCTCCAAAAAACGGCGCTGGTGGCGCTCGTAAACGCGCCGGATGCGCTCCACCGCTACCAGGTCGCTGCCCACGGCCACTATCACGACTTGCAGTATACTTGCGGGGCATGTCGGGGCTGCCGCAACCCTTTCTGAACAAGATGGCCGGTCTGCTGGGGGAAGAATACCCCGCCTTTCTGCGTTCCCTCACCGGAGAGCGCAGCTATGGCCTGCGGGTCAACACCCTCAAGCTGAGCCCCGCTGAGTTCGAGCGCATCAGCCCCTGGCCGCTCGAGCCCATCCCCTGGAGCCCGGCCGGTTTTTACTACCCATCCACCGCCCGCCCCGGCCCCCACCCCTAC
>JALVWZ010000380.1 GCA_027023115.1 Thermaceae bacterium | reverse complement strand
GCGGCCTCGGCTTGCGGGTCGTCGAGCAGGCCGACGAAGGCCGCAGCCACTATGGGGAGGAATATCAGTAGAACCGTCACCGCACACCTCCCAGGTAGAGGGCCAGGGCCCCGATGAGCATGTAGAAGGCGTAGACGGCGAAGCGGCCGCTAGCCAGGTAGCGCAGGAATGTCGAGCCCACCAGCGCCGTGTAACCGGCCAGGTCGACCAGCAGGTCTATGACGTAGCGGTCGAACAGGGCCAGCGCGTAGGTCGGCGACTGGGCGATGACCGCCACCACCTTGTAGTAGAACTCGTCTATGTAGAGGCGTCGCTGCAGGGCGCGGGTCAGCCAGAGCGGAGCCCGCTGCTTGAGCGGGTCCTTGATGTACCAGTACCAGGCCAAGCCAATGCCCGAGAGCGCCACCAGCGTACCCACCAAGTAACCGGTCATCAGCTTGGCGGCGGGGATTATCTCGGGGGCCTCGCCCCAGTAAAGGAACTTAAGCAACCCGTAACCGCCCCAGGGGCTGCCCCAAATGCCGACCAGGATACTCAGCGTCGCCAGGCTGACCAGCGCGGTAACCATCTCCCAACCCGACTCGTGCGGGTGATGCCCCTCGGGCGGGCTGGGGTCGGGCTCCACCTCGTCCTTGCCAAGGTTCAGCCAGGGCGCGCCCTGGGTCCACTCGGCGGCCTTCCAGGGAGAAGGCATGGAGGGCTTGTGAAAGGCGATGACGATCAGGCGGGTGGTGTAGAAGGCGGTAAAGAACGCCGCGGTCAGGCCCATCAGCCACAGCACCGGCGCGTGCTCCTCGGCGGCGTGCAGGACCAGGTCCTTCGACCAGAAGCCGGCGAAGGGCGGGATACCCATCAGCGCTAGGCCGCCGATGATGAACGTCCAGTAGGTCCAGGGCATGTACTTTTTGAGTTGGTCCATCTCGAAGATGTCCTGGGTGTGGGCGCCGTGGATCATCGAACCTGAGCCGAGGAAGAGGAGCGCCTTGAAGAAGGCGTGCGCCAGCAAGTGGAACATAGCCGCCGCCCAGCCGAACACGCCCAGGCCAAGGAACATGTAGCCGAGCTGGGAAACGGTGGACCAGGCGAGAATCTTCTTGACGTCGGCAAAGGCCGGAGCCAGAAGCGCCGCGAAGAGGGCGGTCGTCGCCCCGACCAGCGCCACCACCCAAAGCACGTGGCCGTGCAGCAACAGCGGGTAGAAGCGGGCGGTGAGGTAGACGCCGGCCGAGACCATCGTGGCGGCGTGAATCATGGCGCTGACCGGCGTGGGGCCCTCCATGGCGTCGAGCAGCCAGACGTGCAGCGGGAACTGGGCGCTCTTGCCAACCGAGGCCAAAAAGACCAGCAGCCCGACCACCGCCGCCGTGCCTGCCGGAATGAGGGCCAGGGTGTGCTCGCTGGCCAGGTCGGCGAGGTCGAAGTTGCCGATTAAGAGGTAGAGCCAGAAGAGGCCCAGCATGAAGCCGAGGTCGGCCAGCTTAGTGGTTATGAACGCCTTCTTTTGCGCCTGCTGCGCGGTCTTCTTCTTGTAAAGGAAGCCGATTAGCAGGTAGCTCATAAGGCCCATGACCTCCCA
>JALVWZ010000379.1 GCA_027023115.1 Thermaceae bacterium | reverse complement strand
CAACGAGCTGGTGCGCTTCCACGTCGAGGGTCTGCAAGACCTGCCCGGCCTCTTCCAGGCCAATATCTGGGGCAAGCTCTCGCTGGGCCTGCTCTACCTGATGGAGCTGGCCTACAAGTACACCCACAACTGGGGCCTGGCCATCCTGCTGCTGACCATCTTCGTCCGCTTGCTGCTGTGGCCGCTGATGCAGCAGCAGTTCAAGTCGATGGCGGAGATGAACAAGATCAAGCCCCTGATGGACGAGATCAACAAGAAGTACAAGGACGACCCGGAGAAGAAGAACGAGGCAGTCATGAACCTCTACCGGGAGCACAACATCAACCCCGCTTCCGGCTGCCTGCCAATGCTCATCCAGCTGCCGATTCTCTTCATGATGTGGCGGGTCATCGCCAACTACGAGTTCGATCAGGGCTTCCTCTGGTTGCCCGACCTCTCGCTGCCCGATCCTTACTACATCCTGCCGGTGCTGTACGTCCTGGTCATGCTGGCGCAGACCATGCTGATGTCGCGCGGCAACAAGGACGCCCTGCGGCAGGGGGTGATGATGAACCTCATCTTCATCTTCCTGGTGCTCAAGTTCCCGGCGGGAGTTACCCTCTATTGGGTCTTCTCCACCTTTATCGGCCTGTTCCAGCAGTGGTCCATCAATAAACAGCTCGGCAATACCGCCGGCGCTCAGGGGTAATGAGCATGGACGAGAAAAAGAACCTTGACGATCTCTTGAACGGTTTGGGAATACACGAAGAGGAAGCCGCTCCGGAGCCGGTTCTCGCGGAAAAGGGCCTGGAAGAACCGAGCGACTCGCCCAAGAGCCCGGTGGAAGTCGTGGAGCACTTTTTGGTGGGGCTCCTCCTTTACCTCGACCCCAGCTACTCCATCGACCTGCGCCAGGAAGACGACCGCATCTACGCCGAGATCCTCGGCGGCGACGGCGGCCGCATCATCGGCCGGGAGGGACGCACCCTGAAGGCGCTCGAGACCATCACCAACGCCGTCGTCGCCAAGCACTTCGGCCCCAAGTACCGCGTCAACCTCGATGCCGCCGGCTACCGGAAGCGCCAGGAGGACCGCGCCCGCAAGCGGGCCCTCGAGGCGGCCGACGTAGTCGCCGCCACCGGCGAGGCGCTGGAAATGCCGCCCATGCGCCCCGCCGAACGGCGCATCATCCACATGACCCTCAAAGACCATCCGCTGGTTACGACCCACTCCGAGGGGCAGGGCGAAGAGCGCCACGTCGTCGTCACCCCCCGCACCGAGCCGGTGGGCGGGACCGCCGAGGAGAACAACGACGCGGAATGACCGTTCGCGAAGCGCTACAGCTGGCCAAAGCCCGCCTCCTCGAGGCGGGCTTTTCGCCGTCGCAGGCCGAGGCCGAAGCAAGGCAGCTGCTCGGCTGGCTGGTCGGCCCGGGCGCGACGCTTTGGCGCTCTTTAGAGCATGAGCTCGATGGCGACGCCGCTCGTACCCTGGCGAACGCCCTGCGGCGGCGCACGGGCGGTGAGCCGCTCCAGATGATAATCGGCTCCGTCGAGTTCTACGGCCTGCGACTGGCGGTACAACCGGGGGTGTTGGTGCCC
>JALVWZ010000378.1 GCA_027023115.1 Thermaceae bacterium | reverse complement strand
CGTCTATCACCTGCTGGCCCTCCTCGTAGCCGAGGAGCAAGCTGGCGGCCTGGGGGGCGCGCACGAACTGCTCGAGCAGCTGCACCGGTGCCACGCTCGGGTCCACGACGCGGGCTCCTATCTGCTCGAAGCGCTCGCGCCAGGCACGGTCGGCTAGGCGCACCACCAGGGTGCCGGTGCCGTAGTCTTCGTAAAACCGCGAGCAGATCCGGTGGTTGGCCTCGTCGTCAAGAAGGCAGACCACGGCGTCGGCCCGCTCGGCTCCCAACCTGGTCAGCGTTTCCGCGTCGAGCTTTTCGTAGGCGACCACCGGCAGGCCCCCGGCAGCCAGCTCTGCGGCCCGTTCCGGGTCGGGTGTAGCCAGGCGGACCCGCCAGCCGTCCTTTTGCAGGCGCCGCGCCAGGGTGGCGGTCTGGGTATCGTCGCCAAAGATGATGACGTCGCGCCCTCCCTCGAAGCCGCCCGCGCCGCGCGGGCGCGCCTCGCCCACTCGCAAGAGGGCCCACTTGAAAAGCGGCGGCCCCACCACCTGGTTGAGCACGATCAGACCGACGATGACCGCGGCGAAGGGCTCCCCGAAGGAGGGGAACTGATCGGATACCTCCTTGGTGAGACCCAGAGCAACGCCGGCCTGGGTGACGAACGAGAGGCTGCTAAAGAAGGCGTAGCGGAGCGGCTCGCGTGCGAGGAGTACCCCTAGGAGGGAACCGCTGAATATACCGGCGAAGCGGACGAAGAATAGAGCCAGGGCGACGGGCCAGGCGCGCAAAAAGACGTCGAGCGCCAGGCTGGCGCCGGTGATGGTGAAAAAGGCGATGTACACGGCGGGTCCAAGGTCGGCCAGGAGCTTAGAGAATTCGTCGCGGTAGTCGCTGTAATTGACCAGCACGAAGCTGGCCACCATTCCGATCAGCAAGGGCTCGATGGAGACGGTAACCCCCAGGTAATGGCCGCTCAGGTGGCCGACCCAGTGGCTGGCCAGGAAGATGCTGTAGCCGCCGAGCAACAAGAGGCCGCCCTTGACCCAGCGGTGCAAACGCGTCGCCAGCATCCGCCCCAGCAGCCAGGCCAGACCCACCCCCAGGCCCACCGCGGTCGCCAACTCGACCAGCAGCAGAAGCACGAAGGCGGGGCTGATGGGGTGGCCGTGCACCCAGGTTAGCGCCAGCTCGAAGGCGACGGTAAAGAGGACGATCACCACCACGTCGGCCACCACGGTGACGCCGAGGGCCATCTGCGTGAACGGCCCCTTGGCGCGCAATTCGTTGATGACGGCGATGGCCGAAGAGGGCGAGCGGGCCACCAGGACGACCGCGGTCAAAACCGCCACCGCCAGCCTTTCGGCCTCGCTCAGGCCGGGGATGAAGCCGAACATGTAATAAGCCGCCCAGCCACCCAGTAGGGAAATGGCCGCCGCCAGCGAAACGGTCATCCAGGCGATGGAGCGCAGCCGCGGGCGCACCTCCTCCAGATAGAGTTCGGAGCCGGCGGCGAAGGCGATGAAGGCCAGCGCCATCTCGTCGAGAAAGCGCAGCTTCTCCAGCTCTTCTTTGCTGATCATTCCCAATACGTAGGGGCCGATGA
>JALVWZ010000377.1 GCA_027023115.1 Thermaceae bacterium | reverse complement strand
GCCCCAC
Source organism: Thermaceae bacterium (assembly GCA_027023115.1). Taxonomy (GTDB): domain Bacteria; phylum Deinococcota; class Deinococci; order Deinococcales; family Marinithermaceae; genus Oceanithermus. The sequence goes on along the minus strand of JALVWZ010000377.1, from coordinate 7,385 downwards.
GCCCCGGCCCAGGGCTCCGCCGGCGCGCAGGGCCACGTAGCGCTCGCGTAGCCGTCCGTAGGCGGCGTAGCTTATCTTGGTCAGCTCCAGCCGCCCCGCCAGCGCCCAGCGGTTCAGGGTCTCGACGTCTTCCAAGACCTCCTCCACCGGCGCCGGAGCCGGCACCTTGCCGTGGACGAGGGCGTAGAAGATGAAGGTGTCGTTGGGGCAAAGCGAGTAGCCCAGTTTCATAGCCCCAGGCTACACCGCATGGGCTAACATCAAGACATGAAAAGCCAAAGTCAGCGCGGGCCGGTATTCATCGGCGAAGAGGAGATTGCCAGGCGCGTATCGGAAATGGCGGCCGAGATCAGCCGCGACTACGCCGGCCAAACGCCCCACTTCATCGCCGTGCTGAACGGCGCGTTCATCTTCATGGCCGATCTTTTGAGGAAGATCGAACTGCCCCTGACCCTCGACTTCATGGCCGTTTCCAGCTATCAGGGAACCGAGTCCAGTGGCGAAGTGGAGCTGATAAAAGACCTCAGCCGGCCCATTGGCGGCCGTCACGTGATAATCGTCGAAGACATAGTGGACACCGGCATAACCCTGGAGTACCTGCTCGAATACATGCACGCCCGCAAGCCGGCCTCGCTCAAGGTGGCGGCGCTACTCTCCAAGCCTTCGCGGCGTTTGCGCGACGTTCCGGTGGACTATCTGGGGTTCGAGATCGAAAACGCCTACGTTTACGGCTACGGCCTCGACCGCGACCAGCTCGACCGCAACTTGCCCTACATCACCTCGTTGCCCTAGCGGGGTTTGGTTCGGTAGCTGGCTGCTGTTTTTCCGTAGGCAGACTTGATCCGCAGCGCTAAGCGCTTATCGAAGAAGACCTTCTAAACTCCGCCCCGGTCTTAATAGGGCGGGGCTACAGTCGGGGTGGCGGGGTTCTCGCTCTATGGCTGCGTCCGACGGAGTCAGATCCGTTCGAAGTAGCGCCTGCGGTCCCAGTCGGTAACCGCCTGTTCGTAGGCCCGCCACTCGGTGCGGAAGAAGTGCAGGTAGTGCTGGTGCACTGCGTCGCCCAGGGTCTGGCGGGCGAACTCGCTGGCGGCGAAGAGGTCGGTAGCTTCGCGCAGGCTGTAGGGCACGCGCGGTAGCTCGGCGGCGGCGTAAACGTCGCCCTCGAAGATGGGCGGCGGTTCTATCTGCTGCTCAATTCCGGCCAGGCCGCTGGCCAGCATGGCGGTGTAGGCCAGGTAGGGGTTCACGTCGGCGCCGGGGATGCGGTTCTCGACCCGCAGCGAGCCGCCGGAGCCCACCACCCGGAAGCCGGCGGTGCGGTTGTCGTAGCTCCAGGCCAGGCGGGTGGGCGCCCAGGAGGCGTCTTCGTAACGTTTGTAGCTGTTGACGGTGGGAGCGTAGAAGACCATCCAGTCGGGGGCGTAGTGGATGAGGCCGCCGAGGAAGTGGCCGAATGTCTTGGAGGCCTTGACGCGGCCGAGCTGCTCCTCGCCCGCGAAGGCGTTTTGCCCCTCGGACCAGAGGCTCATGTGGATATGGCTGCTGGAGCCGGCGCGGCCGTTGGCGAACTTGGCCATGAAGGTAACGCTGATTCCCTGGCTGTCCGCCAGCTCCTTGAGGGCCTGCTTGAAGAGGACGTGGCGGTCTGCCATTTCCAGGGCTCCGGCGTAGCGCAAGTTCAGCTCGTGCTGGCCCAGACCCCACTCGCCCTTGGAGGTTTCCACGGGGATGCCCGACTCCCTGAGGGCGCGGCGGGCGGCGGCGGTAAAGGCTTCGGTGCGGGTGCCCTGGAGGATGTGGTAGTCCTCCAAATACCAGCCGGCCGGCTCGAGGTTCGCGTAGTCCAGCTCGGCGGCTTGGCGGTAGGAGTCGGTAAAAACGTAGTATTCCAGCTCGGAGGCGGCCATGACCTCGAAGCCGGCTTCGGCGGCTTGTGCCAGCGCTTTCTTGAGCAGGTTGCGCGGCGCCGGCGGGGCCGGTTGGTGGTCTTCCACGCCCAGTACGTCGGCGATCACGAACGCGGTGCGCTCGAGCCAGGCGGCCAGCCGCAGCGTCTGCATGTCGGGCACCAGGTGTACGTCGCCATAGCCCAGTTCCCAGTTGGCGAACTCGTAGCCCGGCACCGGCGTCATTTCCATGTCCACGGTCAGCAGGTAGTCGCAGGCGTGGGTGCCCGCGCGGGCGGCGCTTTCCAGAAAGAACTCGGCATCGAAGCGCTTGCCCATCAGCCTCCCGTAAAGGTCGGGGAATGCCACCACGACGGTTTCGACCGCGCCCTCGGCCACCAAACCTGCCAGGGCGTCGAGCGTAATTTTGCCCCTGATATCGCGCATCTCAGCTCCTTTGCAGTCAGTATACCGTCGTGCCGTTCACTGCCGTGCTCGGCCAGGGAACATCTAACGGCCGTTCGTTATGGGAGCTATTGACCTGGCTGCACATCGAACGCTGGAAGTGGTATATACTAGATTAAATTGGGATCAGTTGTGAACTAAACCTGCGGCATGCATTGGTAGCCAATGCGCGTAGCAGGGCTGCGGAGGCGGGATGGGAAATGCCCAAGCGCTACTAGCCGACGCCGTTGCCAAAAGTTTCGGGAAGAAGCGAGCGCTGGACGGCGTTTCGCTGGAGGTTCCGCGCGGCCGGGTCGTTGGTCTGCTCGGCCCCAACGGTGCTGGTAAGACCACGCTGATCAAGATCGCCCTGGGGCTCCTGCTGCCCGACTCCGGCCGCATTTTTCTGCGCACGCCCAGCGGCGTGGCGCGGGTTGCGCCCGGGCGCATAGGGGTGGTCATGGAGGGCAGCCGCAACTACTACGCCAACATACCAGCCGTCACCAACGCCGTTTACTTCGCTGCGCTCAAGGGCGTGGCTCCTCGCGAGGCGGCCGCGCGCTTTGGGCGCTGGGCAGCCCGATTTGGTTTGGACGAAGAAGCGTTACACAAACCGCTGGCCACCTTTTCCCGCGGCATGCAGCAAAAGGCGGCGCTGGCCACCAGCCTTTTGCACGATCCCGACTTCGCGATCCTCGACGAACCTACACTGGGCCTCGACCCCGGTAGCCGCCTCGAGCTGGAGGAGATAGTGCGCTCGCTGGCGGGAAAGGGCAAGGGGTTGCTCATTGCCACGCACGACCTGCAATTCATTCAGCGCACCGCCGAGCGGGTCGTTTTCATACGCGATGGCAAAGTCGTTCTTGACGACGCTACCGCCGCACTCATTCGTCGCTATGAGAAACCCTGGTACCTGGTGCGGACGTCCGTTGCCGTCGAAGAGCTGCCGCAGGAGTGGCGCGGCAAGGACCGCTGGCGGCGACGTGACGCCAACACGATGATCTTCACCGGTGACTGGCCCGAGCTCCGGCGCGACCTATGCGCTGCCCCTGGGCTAGAGGTGACGTCCGTGCAGAGGGAAACCGCTTCGCTCGAGGACATCTTCATGGAGATTCAAGGGGAGGTCGGCGATGTGGACGCTACTTAAAGCCGAGGTGATTCTCAGCTTCGCCCAGTTCCGGCGCTACTTCCTCAACAGCATGCTCAGCCTCGGGATCATGGTGCTGTTCTTCTACGGCCTCTTTTACGGCATCGCCCTCTTCGTAAGTGCGCCGCTTGGGGGTGACAGCCTATCCAACCTGGTGCTGGGGTTCGTGGTCTGGACCTTCACCCTGGGCATTCTCCACGGGATCGCCCAGGACATCCAGACCGAGGCCACCCGCGGCACCCTGGAGCAGCTGGCGCTGGGCAATTTCCGGCTGGAGACGATTCTCGTGCTGCGCAGCGTGCTGACGGTGCTCGTTTCCCTGTTGATGGCCTTGATCATCGTCGTGGTGCTGCAGGCGATTACCGGCGTTCGTTTACACCTCAACCCCGCGGGCTTGCCCTCGCTTTTGGTCCTGGCCTTGGGCGTAGTGGGGGTTTCGCTGATACTGGGCGCGCTGGCGCTCTACTTCAAGGACGTTTCGATGCTGTTCACCATCATCCAGTTCGGCTTCCTGCCCTACATCCTGGCCACGAAGAGCGCCTTTCTAGGCCAGGCGTTGTTGCCTCTTGCGCCGGGATTGCACCTGTCCTTCCTCGCCTTCGTGGGCGGCAAGCCGGTTTCGGGGACGATGATGCTGGTAGCGCTGCTCAATTCCCTGGTACTCTTCGCTGCCGGCCTTGGCCTCTTCCGCTGGAGCTACGACTTAGTGCGCAGGAAGGGCAACCTGAGCATGTACTGAGGTTGGAAGCCTAACCTTCCTTCAACGCCAGCTGCCCGCAGGCCGCGCCCACGTCCACGCCCCGGCTCCAGCGGACGGTGACCGGCAGACCGGCCTTTTCCAGCGTTTCGGCGAAGTGCTGGATCTTCTTCCGGCCGCTGCCTTCCACCGGCGCGCCCTCCCAGGGGTTGAAGGGAATCAGGTTGACGTGGGCCACCAGACCCTGCAACAGGCGCGCCAGCTCGCGGGCCTGTTCTTCGCTGTCATTTATGCCCCGCAGCATGGTGTATTCGATGGTCACCCGCCTTTTGGTCTGGCCAAAGTAGGCCCGCACCGCCTCCAGTATCTCGGCCACCGAGTAGCTGTGGGCGGTGGGAATGATGCGGCGGCGGGTTTCGTCGTCGGGGGCGTGCAGGCTGAGGGCCAGCTTGACCCCCAGGTCGTCCGCGGCCATGCGCCGGATGCCTTTGGGGATACCGACGGTCGAGAGGGTGACGCGGCGCGGGCTCATGGCCAGGGCGTTTTCGTCGAGCATCCGCCGCACCGCCCAGGCTACGTTCTCGTAGTTGAGCAGCGGCTCGCCCATGCCCATCAGCACCACGTTGCGGATCTCGCGCGGCCCGAGGTTCTGGTGGCGGGCCACGGCCAGGATCTGATCGATAATCTCGGGCCCGGTCAGGTTGCGGCCAAAGCCCATCCTGCCGGTGGCGCAGAACACGCAGCCGGCGGGGCAGCCCACCTGGCTGGAGATACAGATTGTCTTGCGGTCTTGGTAGGGCAGGTAGACGGCCTCGGCGCGGCTGCCGTCGTGCAGGGTGAAGAGGTACTTGACCGAGCCGTCGGCTGAGGGAAAGGCCTGTACCTGCGCGAACTCGCTGATGCGCCATTCTGCGGCCAGCGACTCGCGCCAGGAGCGCGGCAGGTTGGTCATCTCGCCGAACTCGCGGACGCCCTGCTTGTAGAGCCAGTCGGCCAGTTGGCGCTTGCGGTAACCCTGCCCGGGCAGCCCGTCCGGCGGCGCGGGCAGCAGGATCGGCTTGCGGTCGTCGGGTTGGACTTCCGTTGCGGGAGCGCTCGCGGGCACGTAGCAGGCGCCGCTTTCCTGGGGCAGGTTGGTTTTGAACTCGGTCTTCTTCACCTTCGTCACCGGCTCGAGACCGCCGGGGCTGCGCGGTCCGTCCGCTGAGTTTACCCTGCGGCTCCAGGATGAGGAAGGGCTTGTAATTGGCCACTACATCTGAGACTCCCCACCCTCGGGGACCGACTCCCCTTGCATCATAGCCAGGAACTCCAAGGGAACCAGGCCATCCAGGGCCCGGTGGGGCCTTCGTCTGTTGTAGTAGTCGAGGTAGGCGTTGAGTTCTCGTTGTAGCTCGGGGATGTGGGAAGTCAAGGGCCGGGTGTCGAACTGAACCCCGAAGGTCCGCCGCAGGCGTTCGAAGCGTCTGTTCGTCTTGGGACTTCGGGGCGAGAGACGAAGAGCGGGACGTAGCATTGCCAGCAGGCCTCTTCATCCAGCCCGCGTGGCCGGCTTCATTGACAGAGGATAAACTAGCAGCCTTTATCTGCTCGGACCTACAGGATTCGGGATGAACCACCCGCTCGGGCCTCAGATCTCCTGGCAACGCCTTGGTGCAAGCTGCGGACCAACGTTCGCAAACGAGCCCGGCTAATAATCTATCGTCAATCCTGGTTTTGCCGCCGGTACCCGCCTCAGCGTTTTCTTGGCTGCGTTTTCCTGGCCCGGCGCCGTGCCGGTTTTCGCGCGCGGTCCTGCCACTTTCATAATCGAGCAAATCAGCTTCTCTGAAATAGACGGCAAGATAGACGAAGCGCCGATATCGTCTGCATCCGCTATTAAAACTCGATGGTTCCCAGCCAGTTAACTCCGTCGTAATCGAGTTCATTGGCAAAGCGAATGCTGTATTCGGCGCGGCCGGCGAGCGCCCGAGCCGGGTCGCGCACCGCCACGCCCAGCCGCCACGTACCGGCGGGCAGGGGGTCCAGCCGGTCGGACGTAAAAACGACAGAGGCCTCGGGTTCTACCCGGCGCAGGTCGAACTCGAGCGGCAGCTCCACGGTTCGGTCGCCCCGCCGCAACACGACGACCACGTCGTAGTGCCGCTTTAGCCGCGAAAAACCGTCGTTGCGCACGGTCAGCTTGAGGCGCCACGTCTGCCCGCGGGCGGGTTCGGTCCAGGCCGCCTGCTCGAGCACCAAGCGGTAGCCCATGCGGGCGGCCATTTCGTCGTAGGCGCCGTCCCGCTTCCAGCCGGCGAGCATTTGGGGGTGGTAGTCGGCGTTCAGGTAGTCCAGGTGGGCACTTTCCATCTCCACCAGAGCGTTGGCGCCGGAACTGCGGCTTGGTTCGTCGCTGTCGGCGGCCTCGCAGGTTTCGCCGCCATAGGGAAGATAGCGGTTTTCGGCGTAGACGAAGCTGCGCCACTCTTCGACGCGCTCCGGCGGTTCGTTGGGGTAGGTGCCCACGTCGTCGGCGGAAGAAAGAAAGCAGTCGTTATGGTGGGCGATGCGGGCGCGTGTGTCGCCGTCCAGCCCGTCAGCGAAGCCGGTAACCGGCGCGGGCGGTTGTGGCACGGAATCGTAGCCGTCGAACTGGAGGTCGCCCAGGTAGCGAGCCTTGTCGGGCGGGTAGCGTACGGCCACGGGTACGCCGGTGCCCTCGAGCGCAGCCAGTAGCTTGTCGAGCACGTACTTCTTTTCAGTAGCACCGTCGTGGCACTCGCCGCTGGCCTGCCAGCAGTGCCACTCGCCCCAGCGACCCAGAAAACCGGCTTGCAAAACGGCGATCACGTCGGCGTTTTCCCGAATCAACGGGGTTAGCTGCTCAATCTGAGAGGTGATGACGTTCCAGGGAGCGTCACCCTTGTCGCTGTAACGAAAGCGCAGGATTAGCTTGAAACCGCTTTGCCGCACCAAGTCGAAGCCCCTTTGCAGCGCGTCCAGCTCTTCTTGCGTCAGGTCGCGGTCCGTCGGCAGCCAGGTTGCGTCGGGGTAGGCCAGGGTGAGGCCGCGGGCGCGCACCCGGGCGTAGGCGTCCTCGTCGGGCTCGAGCAGGTCAACGTTGGCGCCGTCGTAAAAGCCGCGCCCGGGGTTGAGGACGTTCTGCGTGGGCGGCAACGGCGCCGGCGAAACCACCGTCCACGCTTCGGAGGCCGGAGTGCAGCCG
>JALVWZ010000376.1 GCA_027023115.1 Thermaceae bacterium | reverse complement strand
GTTTTCGCGCCACAACCCCCAGTACAACCATCGGCCTTTCGCTAAAGCGCTGGCGGAGGCGGGCTTTGGCTACGTCTGGATGGGCGACCGGCTGGGCGGCGTACCCCACGGTAGCCGCCAGCGGCTCGACGTGGAAGAGCGCTTGCGCGACCCGGATTTTCGCAAAGGGCTGGCAGAGCTGGTGGAGCTGGCGGCAAAAAAGCGGGCGGCGCTGGTCTGCGCCGAGGAAGACCCGCGCCGCTGCCACCGCCGCTTCTTGGTGGTGCGCGGCCTGGTCGAGTTCGGCGCGCTCGAGCCTGAAGAAGTGGTTCACATCCGTGCCGACGGTCGCACTGTCACCGAGGCGGAGCTACGAGCGGAGGAGGCGCCGTTGTTTAGCGGGGAGTTGCCCTAGGCTCGCACAAACCGGAGCCAGCACGTTACCGCAGGCGTCCCGCAGACAGAAAGCGCTAAAGCCTGCAATAGTACGCTGGCGAAGATCGCCATGGTAGCGATACAGATATAAGGCGCTGGCTACTCTTCGGAGTTCTGTTTCTGCAGGTAAGCAAACGTATGGGGCAGGTAGGCCTTGAACATGGCTTCGGCCTCTTCTGGGCTCATTGCCGAAGGTGAGGCCTCCATCGTCCCGGTGGTCATTGTCACCGCCATAACCTTGTTTTCCAGGAACGACCAGCCCACCATCGTTATCTTCGCACCCGTTTCGGTAAGCTTGTCCGCATCGAGCATCACCCCAACTAGCAATGGTTTGGCTGCGCCCTTCTCGCCCATCGCTGTTAGGGTTACCATCACATCCTTACGTTCCTCGAGTGTACCCGTGAGGTTAATGCTCGTCATGGGTTTGTCTTTGACGTTCATGTTCAGCACGACCGCTTGATCCCAAGCGAAAACGACACCATCGGCCTCGAGCGCCTGGAATAGCGGAGCCTGTTCCTTACGGAGTTGATCGAGCGGCCCTGCTGCGAGGGCGGAGGCCAACAGTATGGCGGCGATCAAGACCAAGATTTTCTTTGCAATCACGATAACCTCCTTTTCTATAACTATTGTAATCCTCCTGAGAAAGGGATTTGGTAACTAAGTCGCGTGATCTTTCGGAGGCAGTCGCATGCTGCCATGTAGGCGGCATGGAGTCACCGAAAACCGCTGCCGTAAGGGACTGATAAAGCGCCAGTGGCGAGTTTTGCTTCCGGCACTGGGTCGCCCTTGCTTGGGCGCCGTTCGGGTCATTGCTTGTCGTGGGCCATGACTGCCGGTGGGCTTTTGCCCCAGGCGACTGCGCTAAGATGTGGCTATGAGCCACGCTATCTACGACGCCTGGGTTGAGTTGATGGGCTGGATGGAAGAATACGCCGCCAGGAACGGCCTGGTCTTTGACCGCGAGGCCGATTTTCCGGCCTTCATCTACCGCATGCACCAGCCGTGGGAGCTGCCCACCCGCACGATGTCGGTGTCGGTCTCCCGCGAGAACGACGAGCCCTTCTTTACCGCCGCGGTTTCGCAGCCCGACGACGAGTTAAAGCACGTTAGCCTGCGCGCGCCCGGCGCTCACCTGCACTGGCACGCGCACGAACACGGCGGCAGCCTCGAGC
>JALVWZ010000375.1 GCA_027023115.1 Thermaceae bacterium | reverse complement strand
CGCCCCCACCGGCGCCAGGCAACCGGCGCCAAGGCCGTGCAAAAAGCCGCGCTCGGCCAGCACCCGCGCTCGCGTCTGCGCATGGTTGAGGCTATAGGCCAACTCGTCAGCCATGTCGTCGCCGGCACGCACCTCCAGCGCCAGCGCCCCCTGGCCCGGCGAGGGCAGGAGGATCTCGGGGTCCACGAACTCGCCGATGCGGTTGCGCATGTCCAGCCGCAAGAGACCCGCCGCCGCCAGAATGATGCCGTCCAGGTCTTCGCTAACGAGCTTCTTCAAGCGGGTATCGATGTTGCCGCGGAGGGGAACTATCTCCAGGTCGTCACGCCAAGCCAGCAGCTGCGCCCGCCGCCGCACCGAGCTGGTGCCCACTCGCGCCCCCGAAGGCAGATCGGCCAGCCTGACCACGCCGTTGCGACCCACGAACACGTCGCGCGGGTCTACCCGCCGCGGCACCCCGGCAATCTGCAGACCCTCGGGCTGGGTAGTGGGCAGGTCCTTCAGCGAGTGTACGGCAATGTCTATCTCGCCGCGCCGCAGGGCGTCTTCCAGCTCGCCGACGAAGATGTTCTGTTCGCGAGGGTCGGCCCCGCGGTCGCCCTTCGTTTGGATTGTCTTGATTTTGAACTCGGTCTCGGGCCAGTTCTCCTTCAGCCGCTCGACCGCCCAGCGGGTTTGGGTCAGGGCTAGCAGGCTCCCGCGGGTTCCAACGACGATTACGCGCATACGCACCTATATTAAAGGGCGTCTGGTATTAGCGCAAAGCCTAGTTGCAACTTTCCAATACGTCGTTCGCAAACTCCGGGAGGAGGCGGAGTGTGTTACGCGGTACGTAGTACGTAGTACGTAGTGCGTGGTAGGTAGTGATTAGGTTGTGGGAAGTAGGCAGGCGAATTATGAGCGTGCGAAACGACGTATGGCGGTGTTCCCACAAGCCACGAGCCACGAGCCACTTGCCGGTTTCAAAACCCCTCCCCAGCCCTCCCCGAAGGGGAGGGAGATTTGTCCGATGCGAGCCGCAGCCGCGGGCGGCCCGTCTCCGTCACCACGCACCACGTACTACGCACCACGAACTAAAGGGGCGGACACACGGGTCCGCCCCGCGGGCGAGACGACACGCCCACGAGCTACTACTACAGGCCACGAGCCACTCACCACATGCCGCTTTTTCATCATTCCAGCGGGGCGAGCTTTGGCTCGAGCGAGCCAGTCCGGACCGGAATAGCCTCCGTCGCTCGTGGACGTCGTAATCGTAAGAAAAGTGGTTACGGGCAAACGACAGCGGTGACGAAGCAGCGCCCGAACCCCGGCCACTGGCTCGGTCCTGGACCCCAGCTTTCGCTGGGGTGACGAGGGAAGGTGCTCGTGGCGACGGGAAAGCGCGAATACCGCGTTCGAGCCCTATACCTAGCGGGACCAACCCACCAACCAGTAGAGAGCTCCGGGGGTTTCGATTACGTACAGCAGCGCCCGCCGACCGCTGGGCCCTTCGAAGACGTATTGCTGGTGCTTTTCTGTGGAAACGGTGAAGGCTTTCCGGCCGCTCAGCAGATAGCCGGAGGCGGCAAAGGACTGCTCCACCTGCCGGA
>JALVWZ010000374.1 GCA_027023115.1 Thermaceae bacterium | reverse complement strand
GACGCCTCGCGCATCTGGTGGGCCATGCGCGCCCACCACCGTTACCCGACCATCGAGTTCCGCGCCACCGACCTGGCCACCAACCCGCGCGACGCCATCGCCATTGCCGCTTTGGCCCAGGCCCTCATCTACAAGCACTGGACGATGCGGCGCGACAACGTCACCTTCCGCCAGTACCCCGCGCCGCTGATCGAAGAAAACGTCTGGCGCGCCGCCCGCTACGGCCTCGACGGTAAGTTGATCGACTTTGGCGAAAAGCGCGAGAAGTGGGCCCGCGACCTGCTGGTGGAGCTGGTGGAGTTCGTGGACGACGTACTAGACGAACTGGACAGCCGCTGGGCGGTGGAGCACGTCTACACCATCCTCGACCGCGGCACCTCCGCCGACCGGCAGCTGGCGATTTACGAAGAAACCGGCGACCTGCGCGCCGTGGTGGACTGGCTAATCGAGGAAACTTTACGGGATATCGACTGAGAACTGCGGTATCGTTGAGGAGTGATGCCAACCAGGGCGCGTGCGCAAGACACCCTCAACTACTTCGAAAGACACCTGAACAGCTACCTCGAAGACCTGCGCCAGCTGGTCGAGATAGAGTCGCCCACCGGTTACGAACCGGGGATCAAGCGGGCGGCGCTGTGGCTGCAAACCCAGTTCGCCGGCCTGGGCGAGCTAAGTCGTTTCGACAGCGACTCGGGCCCAGTATTGCGGCTTTTCCGCCGCGGCTACGGCCCGCGGGTGCTGCTGCTGGCCCACTACGACACCGTCCATCCGCTCGGCTCCTGGTCCAAACTCTGGCGCGAGGATAAGGGGCGCATCTACGGCCCCGGCGTCTACGACATGAAGGCCGGCCTGCTCTTCATCCTCTGGGCGTTGCGCTACCTGAACCGCGGCGGCCTGGAGCACCCCAACCTGGAAGTGCTTTTGACGCCGGACGAAGAGGTCGGTTCGCGCAGTTCGCGGATCTTCATCGAAGACGCCGCCCGCGGCGCCGATTACGCGCTGGTGCTGGAACCGCCCACCGGCGCCGGCGATCTCAAGGTGCACCGCAAGGGGGTCGGCTGGTACGTCGTCAAGGTTCACGGTAGGGCGGCCCACCAGGGCGTCGAGCCCGAAAAGGGCGTCAACGCCATCGTCGAGGCGGCGCGCCAGGTCCTCAAGGTGATCGAGGCGCAGGACCTGGAAAAGGGGACCACGCTGGGTCCCAACGTGGCCCGTGGCGGCACCGCCGGCAACGTGGTGGCCGATTACGCTGAGGTGCTGGTGGACATGCGCGCCTGGACGCTCGCCGAGGCAGAGCGGGTTGACCGCTTCATGCGCGCCCTAAAGCCGGAAAATCCCGGCGCCCGCCTGGAGCTGGAAGGCGGCCTCAACCGCCCGCCCATGGAACCGACGCCGGAGAGCATGGAGCTCTTCGAGCTGGCCCGCGGCGTCGCGCTCGACCTGGGGTTCGACTCCCAACCGGGCAAGGTGGGCGGCGGTTCCGACGGCAACTTCACCGCTGCGCTGGGAGTACCCACCCTCGACGGACTCGGCGCCGTCGGCGCCGGCGCGCACCAAAAGAGCGAGCACGTGATCAAAAAGGAGCTGCCGC
>JALVWZ010000373.1 GCA_027023115.1 Thermaceae bacterium | reverse complement strand
ACCCGCCAGCTAACCTATACCGAAAAACCGGGGGGCAAGAAGGGCCTGCGCCTGGGAATGGTCACCGAACTTTCCGCCCCCATGCCGCCGGCCTGGTTCGTCGAGGGAATAGCCACTTACATGGAGTCGCGCTTTACCGGCGGGGGCCGCCTCGACTGGGGGTATACCCAGGCCCTGATAAACGGCCTTTTGACCGAGGAGGGCGCGTTCCCCAGCCTGGCGGAGATGAGCCTCTACACCTACCGCGACTGGCCCGGCGGCTGGACGCGCTACTTGCTGGGCGTTCGCTTCGTCGATTATCTGATCGAGAAGCACGGCTGGCAGGCTGTCCTGAAGACCCTGCAGGAGTACAACAACGGCTTCTTGCTGCAACCGCCGTTCTCCTCCGCCTGGCGCGCCGCCGTCGGCACCAGCCTGGAAGACGAATGGCGGGCCTGGAAGGACAGCGAGATGCGCCGTCAAACCGCCTACGCCTCGGTCGCGCTGCCCTTCTCGCCGCTGCTCGAAAAAGGCTCGCAACCGGCCGTCAGCCCCGACCTGGAAAAACTGGCCTATACCAAGGACGGCGGTGTCTGGGTGGCCCGGGCCGACGGAACCTCGCCCCGCCAGCTGGCGCACGTACGCCCGCAACGGCTTTGGTGGGCCGATGCCAGTACCCTTCTCTACAGCCGCTACGTCCGCGAGGGGGACGGCGCGGTTAGCGACGTGTTCAAGCTGGACGTAACCAGCGGCCGCGAAACCCGCCTAACCCACGGCGGCCACGCCCGCCTGGCGGCGCCGGCGGCAAACGGCTGCTTCTACTACGTCCGCAGCCGCGTCGGCGAACCCGACGCGCTGGCCAGTGATTGCAACGGCAAGTCGGTGCTGCTTTGGAAGGCGGCCGCCGGCGAGCGGCTACTGGGCCTGGCGGTCAGCCCCGACGGGCGCGTGGCCCTGGCGGTCTGGCGCGGTGGCAACGTGGATATAGCCCTTTTCGAAGCGGGCCGCCTGCGTTACCTGACCGCCGGCCGGCTGGCGGTGGAGCCGCCCGCGCCAGCGCCCGACCCCTGCGCCGGCGCGGGAGCCAAGCTGGGCCCCTGCGCCGCGAGGGGGCGCTACCAGCACCTCGACCCGGTCTGGAACGGTGACTACGAGCTCCTCTTTCGCGCCGACGAGGGGGGAGTTTTCGACCTTTACCGGCTGGACCTGCCCACAGCCCGGGTGAGCCGCCTGAGCGTGCTCCCCGGCGGGGCGGAGGGCTACAGCGCCGCCGCCGACGGTTACGTAGTAGCCACCCTGGGCCCGCGCGGCTCGCGTCTGGTGCGCCTCGAGGCGGCGCAAATACCGGTACGGGCAACCCGGTCTGCGGCTCAGCAAGGTCAGGACGAGCTAAAAACCACCAAGGACACCGACCAGCAACAAGGCCCCTACAGCCCCTGGGCCAGCCTGGCTCCATACGGCTGGCTCTTCTACCCGGCCGTGTACGGCTCCCAGCCAGCTTTCGAAGTCGGCGTGTTTGGCCTGGACGACAGCGGCCAGTACAGCTACCGCCTTAGCGTCGGTTACGCCCCTTTGAGCACCGGCCCCCTGGGCGGCGCATACACTTATCTGGACGC
>JALVWZ010000372.1 GCA_027023115.1 Thermaceae bacterium | reverse complement strand
ATCCCGCGCAGGACGAACAGCAGATTTTCGGGTCGCTCGGCGATGCGGCGCGAGAAGTAGGGGTACCAGTCCTCGCCGTAGGGCAGGTAGTCGCGCACGGTGTAGCCGCGCCGGGCCAGGTTCTTCTTGAGCTCGCGGCGGATGCCGTAGAGAAACTGGAACTCGTAACGCGAGCGCGGCAGGCCCTCGACCTCGGCCCAGCCGCGCAGCGCTTCGATGAGGCGGTCGTCGTGGGTGCCGGTGGTGGTGTAGCCGCCGGCGGCGAGGTTGGTCTTGGCCAGCTCCAAAAACCGCTCGCTGATGGTGCGCCGGTCCTGCCAGGCCACCTCCGGCGGCTCCTTGTAGGCCCCTTTGACCACGCGCAGGTTGGGTTTCAGGTGCAGGATCTCCCGCAGGTCGGCGGGGCTGCGCTTCAGGTAGCTTTGCAGGACGATGCCGACGTTTTCGAACCCCTCTTCTTCGCGCAGGCTGCGCCAGACCCAGAGGGTGGCGTCGGTGCGGGGGCTGTCTTCCATGTCCACCTGGACGGTGGCGCCCACCTCGTGGGCGGCCTCGAGGACGCGGCGCAGGTTGTCGCGGGCCAGCTCGCGGCCCAGGTCGAGGCCGATCTGGGTCAGCTTGACCGAGACCCAGCGGGGGTAGGGCAGCTCGCCGAGGACGCGGGTCAGGCGGACTATCTCGGCGGTGTAGCCGGCCGCCTGCTCCTCGCTGGTCACCATCTCGCCGAGCAGGTCCACCAGGGTGTGGATCCCGTCGGCCTCGAGCTGCCGGACGGCTTTCAGGGCTTCTGCGAGGGTGTTGCCGGCCACGTAGCGGCGGGCGAAGTTCCAGCCGCGGGTGCGGATCAGGTTTTCGATCCACTTTTGCCGGGCCACGCCCAGCACGAAAGAGCGGTAAGCCGCGTTCAGGTTCATCCTGCCTCCTCGATGCGCCGGAGCACCGTGTCTTTGAAGGCCAGCACGTGCAAGATCGCCGCCGCCCGGGCCGCCTCCGGGTCGCGGCGGCGGATGGCGGCGGTTATGGCGTGGTGCTGCTGGCGGGTCTCGGGGGTTTGGTTGAGGTCGCGCGAGTACTGGCGGGTGAGGGCCAGAGCCGAGTCGAGGTCGTGGAAAAGGCGCTCGAGCACGCCGTTTCCGGCGGCGGCCACCAACAGCGAGTGGAAGCGGGCGTCGGCGGCTATCTGGGCGGCGTAGTCGCTCGGGGCGGCGTCCTCCAGCTCGGCCAGGGCCTCTTCCAAGCGAACCAGGCCGGCCTCGTCGCAGCGTTCGGCGGCGCGACGGGCGGCCTCGCCCTCGATGAGGGCCCGCACCTCGTAAACCTCGGCCACCTCGGCCGGCGTCAGGGTGCGCACCCGCGCCCCCCGGCCCGGCTGCACCTCGACCAACCCCTCCTGGGCCAGCCTTTGCAGCGCCTCGCGCACCGGCGTACGGCTGACCCCCAATGACCCGGCCAGCGCCGGCTCGCTGAGGTGCTCGCCGGGTTGCAAACGACCGCCGACTATCAGCTCTTTCAACCGTTCGTAGGCAGCTTCGCGGACCAGGTTAGGGCGCCGCAGGCGCAATTTCCACCTCCGTGTGTATACAGTATACACATTTGCAGACGGGCTTGGCGAATGTGCCTGGAACCCTCGGTGCGTTGTTTACTTGATTTCGACTTCTGCAGCGCCGGCTTCGTCTACTTGTAGAGTTTGAACAAGTTGTTCCGCCGGCCCGTCACCACAGCGAAAGCCGGGGTCCAGGACCGTTTCAGAAGTCGCGCTTGGGGCCATGCGCCGTCACCGTTGTTTCTTACGATTCCGCGAGCGAGGGAGGCTGCCCCGGTCTGGACCGGCTCGCTTGGCTGGAACGACGAAACACCGACTCACGGCCTCTTCCCCTGTAGGGGCGGACCCGTCTGTCCGCCTTGCGGGTTCGTGGTGCGTGGTACGTGGTGACTGCGACGGGGCGGCCCGTAGAGCGTAACTTGTGGCGAGCTGGACGGCAGCGACAGAGTCTTGGCGGTTCGTGCGGCATGGACCTCGGATCTCAGCCGGCGTGTCCGGCCTCGCCCGGGGAATCGGAAAAGAGCGGCAAGCGGCTTGTGGCTTGTAGTTGTGGTTCGTGGTTTATGGCTCGTGACCTGTAGTTTGTAGCCGACGGAACGCCCGCGGCCTGCGGTTCCGCATCGGACAAAGCTCCCTCCCTTGGGGGAGGGCCGGGGTGGGGGTTTTAGAACCGGCTCGTGGCCTGTGGAAACACCGCTACTTGTCGGCATCGGCGTGCCTAGCGCACTCGATTCAAGCTACCTACCACGTACTACGTACCGCCTCCTCCCGGACTTTGTGAACAACATATTGGGAAGTTGCACCTGGTAGGCTATTTTTCTGCCCGCAGCTCCACCTTGTAGTTGCCGCGTTTGGTACGGCCGAGCACGCGCAGCAGGGTAACCTGCCCCAGCCCCTCGGCCAGCAGGGTGTCGCCCTCGCCAACTTCGTCGCCGGCGCGCACGGTGCGCCCACCGATACGCACCTTGCCGGCCTTGACGCCCTTGGCGAAGTAACTGCGGCTCACGCCCAGGCCGCCGGCGCCGATCACGTCCACCCGCAGTGAGGGCACGACCAGTACCCGCGTCTTGCTGCGGGCCGCGGGCAGGGCCTCCGGCGGCGGCTCGGTCGCGGCCAGGCCCGCCTGCTCGAGCGCCCGGCGAGCGCGGGCGGCGGCGGCAAACAGAACACCGCCTTCGCCGGGGCGGACGTCGCCCAGGTCGGCGGGCTCGAGGGCCCGTCTGAGCGCGGCAGCGGCGCGCTCGGGGTCTTCGGCCGCCAGCCAGCCGACCCAGACCGGGTCGGCCACCTGCGGCACCTCCGGCGGGTGCAGCACCCCGAGCCGCCTCTCGGCGCGCGGGAGGCCGCCAAACCAGCCCAGCTCCAGCCCCTCGCGGGCCGCCAGGGTGCGCAGCTCTTCCTGCTCTTTGGGGTCCAGAAATCCGCTGGCCAGCACCCGGCCGCCGCGGGCCTTCTTGACAAGCGCGTGCAGATCCACGACCTCAGCTTACCCGGCGCGCGGTCCAGACCATCCAGGGGCTGTTCGGGGTAAAGGGTTCGCCATAGAAACCGCCCGCCAGCCGCCCCTCAAAGCCGGCGGCTGCCAGCCAGCGTTCCACCTCGTAGCGGGTGAAGTAGCGCTGGTCGAGGGTGTAGCGGCGGCGGCGGAGCGCGCCGCCAGGGACTGCTTCGTCGGCCAGGTAGTGGGTCAGCAGGCGTTGGGTCGCCGGGTGGTGTTCCTGGTGATAGTAGACCTCCAGCCCGTCGTAGCGCCCCTCCAGGCGCAACGCCCCGTCGGCGCGGATGCGCAGGGGGTTGTAGAGGTCGAACGCAAAGACCCCGCCCGCGGCCAGGTGAGCCGCCACCCGCTCGAGCGCGGCGTTCTGGTCGGCGAGGGTGTAAAGGTGCATCAGGGCGTTGAAGGGGGCGATGATTAGCGGAAAACGCTGCCTTAGATCGAAGTCGCGCATGTCGGCCGCCAGCCAGCGGACGGGCAGATCGCGGCCGGCCTCCTCGCCGCGGCTGCGCATGGCGGCGCTGGGCTCGAGCGCCCATACCCGCACGCCGCGGCGCGCCAGGTAAAGCGCCACCCGTCCCTGACCGGCTCCCAGCTCGAGCACCGGTCCCTCCGCCTGCTCGGCCAGGCGGGCGTAGAACTCCAGGTCGTCTTTGTAGTCGCGGTACTGCCGGGCGTAGAGATCGGCCAGCTCGTCGTAGTCCACCCGTTCAGCTTACCGCGCGGTTCTCGCTCGCGCGGGGCGGACGTTGGAAGGGGCTGGTCGGGACGGCGCGCCCACGCGTATGGTTGCCTTTATCCACCAAAGGCTGTAGCGCCGCCCGGGAAGTGGCGTCTGGCAAATCCTCATCAACGCCACAATACAATGGTCGACGTGGTTGCCCGCTTGCGTTGGTTCTTCGCTCTACTGCCAGTATTCCCACCGCTCAGTCTGGCTTCCTTTTATTTTCTCCGCTATTGGCGCGTTCTCAACAAAACTACCAGGGACGTACTAGTTTTTTATATTTTTAGCCAGGTCTTAGCTGCTATCTTCACCCCAGAACCAGTTCTATCATTGATTCTGGGAATGGCGCGGGCGCTCTTCATAGTCGCTCTGGTCATCATGGGAGCCAGCCTTCGCGATAAGTCCGCACTTTACTACCTACTTATCGGGATCTCCGTAGTCCTATTAATGGCCTTAGCTACCACCTACGCGGCCTTCGGGCCCCACTTTTACTCACGTCGACTTATTCACCCATACTACACCGAGGCTGCTTTGGGAATCGCGGGTGCATTGGGCGTCTGGATCCTGCTGGATTGGCAGGGCAGCTGGCGGCTACGACTGCCATTACTCTTATTGGCCCTTGGCGGCTTGATGTTTGCAGGCAGCCGCGGTGCGATTGGCGCTATGCTAGTGGGCTTGCTAGCCGCCGTCCCTCTCAAGAACCTGCGATATCTTTGGGCCCTGTTGGTTGCCGCCGTTTTTTTGGTAATCCGCTACGGCCTGCTTTGGCTCGGCGGTTGGACGCCAGAGCTACACCGGATGTTTTCTTTGCAACTAAGCGGGCGCGACAAGATATGGAAACACGCCTGGAAGGCGGTCGTGACCCATCCGTGGGGCGGGGTCGGTCCCTACCAACTCGGCCCCTGGCTGGACTACAGAAATGGCAACTTTGCCCTCTGGGAAGGGGCTTCGGCTTTGGGGTTCCATTTTCCTGCCTGGGCAAAGAAGCTTGATGGGGCTTGGTTGATAGCCCACGATATTTTCCTCCACTCGCTGGGCGAGTCGGGCGTTATCGGCACGTTGGGTTTTCTGGCGCTGTTGGGTTTGATCGGATACGCCGTTATCCGCGCGCGCGACCCCCTACTGGCGGCGATTTTCTTTGGATACCTGGTAATGGGCCTGGTTGACAACCCGATTGCCGTCCCCAGCCTCTTCTTCGCCGAGGTCTTCTGGATTGCCGGGGGAATGGCGCTGGCGCAGGCCGGTCTAGCCGTACCGCTCGAGCAGGGTCTCGCGGTCGATGACGACCAGCTTAGGCCAGACCCGCTTTAGCGGCGTCCCGCCGTAGAGCTTGTGCAAGAAGTGCATGTACGACCCCAAGAACTTGCGTTTTTGCTCCGGTAGTTCGAACATCTGAAAACCCACCGGCTCGAGGATTTCCTGAAAGAGCGACACCCCCCAAAAGGCTTCCACGTCGGCCAGGTGAGGCCTCTCCCGCAGGGCGCGCGCCAGGTCCGGCATGGAGCGCTTGAAGAACCGGAACGCGGTCAGCGAACCGGCCTCGCCGGCACGGGCCATCCGCTCCGAGTGCAGGTGCAGCTCGGCGGTCGGCGCCCCCACCGCCAGCCTCCGGCCGCCGGCCAGTTCCAGCTCCGGGCCGGGGAAGGGCCCCTTGGCCACCCGGAATACGCTGTGGGCGGCGTAGTTGAGTTCTTCCACGTGATAGAGGCGGTCGAAGAGGCGGTCGACCGTGGCCACCCAGGCCCGTTTGGGCAGGTCACGCCAGCGGCCGCGGCGCAAACCGCGCAACTCGCCCACCGGCTTGGGGTTGAAGCCGCGCTCCGCGAGCTCGGCTAGCAACGCCGGCAGGGCCGGCGCGGTGGTGCGGCCGCCGGGCCCGGCGTCGTGCATGACGATGATGTCACCCGGGGAGCTCAGCTCCGCCACCCGCTGCTGCACCGCGGCGGCGTCGTAACGCGGGTGCCAGTCGTGCGCCTCGACCGTCCAGTGGACGGGGGTCAGCCCCAGCCGGCGGATGGCGGCCAGCTGCGCCCAGGTATAGGCCCCGTGGGGCGGTCGGAAGAAGCGCGGCGGCGCGCCGCTCAGGTTCTCGATTGCGCGGTAGCCTCGCAGCAGGTCGGCGTAGGCCTCGTGCGGTAGGCGGATCCAGCCGTGCTGGTGGCGGTAGCCGTGGAGGGCCACCTCGTGCCCCTCGTCGGCGAGGCGCTTCAGCAGTTGCGGGTGCGCGGCGGCGCGCTCGCCGAGGACGAAGAAGGTGGCGCGAACGCCCGCTTCGGCCAGCGCGTCCAGCACCCGCGGGGTCGTTTGGGGATCGGGGCCGTCGTCGAAGGTAAGCCCCAGCTCCGGGCGGGCGCTGCCCAGGCCGCGCTGCACCACCCCCAGGCCCCACCACTGCCAGAGGGTGTAGGGGACGCCCCAGTAGCCGCCGGCGGCGAGAGCGGCGCCCCAGACCCAGGGCGTCATCGTCCCACCTCCGCCAGCAATATCTCCACCACCCGCCGCGCCGAGTCGGGCTTACCCAACGCCCGGGCGTTGGCGCTCATCTGCCGCCTGAGCGCCTCGTCGCGCAGCATCCTTTCCAGGGCGGGCCGCAGGTCTTCCAGCTGGCGCGCCCAGATAGCGGCGCCGTGCCGCTCCAGGTACTCGGCGTTCGCCTCCTCCTGGCCGGGAATGGGGTCGTAGATGATCATCGGCACCCCCATGGCGGTCGCCTCGGAGGCGGTCAGACCACCGGCCTTGCCCACCACCAAGTCGGCGGCTCCCATCCACTCGGGGTAGTCGTCGCGGTAGCCGGGGCGGATCCAGCGGACCGGGCCGTGGTCTTCGATGCGGTACTCGCCGTCCTGGCGGCTGAAGGTGACCAGCTGCAGGGGCAGGTTGGACTGTAGGAGCAGGTTCAGAACCTGGTTGTAGCTGCGATAACTGCCGGTACCGCCGCTGGAAAGGAGCAACACCGGCCGCTCGTCGAAGCCGAGCTTGGCGCGCAGCTCTTCCTTTGGCGGCAGCCTGGTGTAGGCGGGCATGATGGGGATACCGCTAACGTGTACCCGCTGGGGGTCGAGCCCGTGACGCAGCAGGTCGGCCCGCGCCTCCTCGTTGGCCGTGAATATCATGTCGGCCTCGGGACGCGCCCAGTGGCGATGCGCCCGCAGGTCGGTCACCACCAGGGCGTTGGTGAAGTTCAGCCCTTCAGCGGCGCGGGCGCGGCTGATGACGGCTATGGCGGTGGCGTAGGAGGCCACTATTATGCTGGGGTCGTTTTCGCGCAGTAGACGGCGGATGTTCTCGAGCCCGGCGCGCCCGAAGGCCTCGGTGATCAGCTTGGGCTCGCTGGGCCGGTTGGACCAGTGGTAGAACCAGCGGTAGGCCCCCGGCCAGTAGCGCAGCCAGAAAGCGTAGGTCCAGGTTACCGGCCCCCGCTCCCAGGCGGGGATGAAGCGCAGGTAGTCGGTTTCTATGCAGTTCTCGACCCCCGCCTCTGCCAACGCCTCTCGCAGCGCCTTGACGGCCTGGCTGTGGCCGCTGCCGAAGGAAGCGGAGAGCAGCATTACCTTCACGAACGAATCATCCTCCAGCCAACGAAGGCAAAGGTGGCGTCGGCCAGCCAGGCCGCCGCCCAGGGCGGCAACAGCCCCAGGCCGCCCATCGAGCGGCTAAGCATGAACACCAGGTAGAA
>JALVWZ010000371.1 GCA_027023115.1 Thermaceae bacterium | reverse complement strand
CACCCGCGGGTGCTGGGCCTGGCCGAGTTCATGAACGTCCCCGGCGCGGTCAACGCCGAGGCCGACGCGGTGGAAAAGCTGCTCGCCTTCCGGGGTCGCCCCATAGACGGACACGCCCCCGCCGTGCGCGGCAAGACGCTGGCCGCCTACGTCGCCGCCGGACCCTGGGCCGATCACGAGTCGGTGGATCCGGACGAGGCGCTGGAAAAACTGGCTGCCGGCCTCTACGTCTTTTTGCGCGAGGGCACCGCCGCCCGCAACCTGCAAGACCTGCTGCCGGCGGTCAACGCGGCGCGGGCGGCGCGGCTGGCGTTTTGCTCCGACGACCGCCACCCCGCCGAGCTGCTCGGCGAGGGCCACGTGGACCACATGGTGCGCCTGGCGGTGGCCGGCGGCGTGGACCCGCTGCTGGCGCTCAGGATGGCCACGCTGAGCGCGGCCGAGGCCTTCGGCCTGCGTGACCGCGGCGCCGTCGCGCCGGGGCGGCTGGCCGACCTGGTCGCGTTTAACGAGCTGGAAGAGATCCGCCCCAAGGCGGTCTGGTTCCGCGGCCGCAAGGTGGCCGAAGGCGGGGAGCCCTTATTCGATTTACAACCTCGAGCGGACGAAACCGCTGTCCGCGACACCGTCCGGGTGCGGCTCGAGGGCCTCGACCTGGCGGTGTCCCGGCGGCAAGGCCGGCTGCGGGTGATTCGGGCCCACGAAGGGCAACTGATTACCGACGAAGAACTGTTGCAGCCCACGGTGCAAGGCGGCCTGGCGGTGGCCGACCCGGCGCGGGACCTGGCCAAACTGGCGGTGGTGGAGCGTCACGGCAAGGGCGGCTACGCGGTGGGGTTCGTGCGCGGCCTGGGCCTCGAGCGCGGCGCCATAGCCGGCAGCGTCGGCCACGACAGCCACAACCTGACCGTGGCCGGCATGGACGACGTTTCCATGCACACCGCCCTGCGGGCCCTCAGCGCCGCCGGCGGCGGCTACGTGGCCGCCCTCGGCGAAGAGGTGCTCGAGCTGCTGCCGCTGCCTATCGCCGGGCTGATTTCCGACGAACCCATCGAGGCGGTGCAAAGGCGCATGGATGCTCTCTTGACGGCGGCCCACGAACGCCTGGGGGCGCGCTCGCGCGACCCGTTCATGCAGCTGGCCTTCCTGCCGCTGGAGGTAATTCCCCACCTCAAGCTGACCGACCGCGGTCTGGTGAACGTAGACGATTTCGAGCTGGTAAGCCTCTGGGTTTAGCCGTGCGGGCTGGCCACGTTGCCAGCACCACCCTTCGCCGCCAGCTTCCCCGCAAACCCGACGAACATCCGGCCTAAGACGGTCTCAAAAGTCGTGGCTGGGGCTCCGCGTCGTCACCATCGTTTCCTATGGCCCCCACGAGCGACGGAGGCCGCGCCGGTCTGGACTGGCTCGCTTGGCTGGAATGGCGAAATAGCGGCAAGTGGCTTGTGGCCTGTAGTTGCGACTCGCGGTGCGTGCTATCTCGTCGTAGGGGCGGACCCGTGTGTCCGCCCTATGGGTGCGTGGTTCATAGTACGTGGTTCGTGGTGCGCGGCGACGGCGACACAAGGCCCGCAGCTCGCAGTTCGCATCGGATAAAGTC
>JALVWZ010000370.1 GCA_027023115.1 Thermaceae bacterium | reverse complement strand
CAGCTCATTCAAAGCGGTTCCCCGCCGCCGCCCCGCGAGTTGGAGGAGCTGCCGCGCCCCAGCGAGATTCACGCCTTCTTGAACGACTACGTAATCGGTCAGGAGGACGCCAAGAAGGTGCTGGCGGTGGCTGTTTACAACCACTACAAGCGCCTGCGCCACCCCGAGGCCGAGATAGGCAAGTCGAACGTGCTCCTCATCGGCCCTACCGGCACCGGCAAGACCTTGCTGGCCGAAACGCTGGCGCGTCAGCTTAAGGTGCCCTTCGCCATCGCCGACGCCACCACCCTTACCGAAGCCGGTTACGTAGGCGACGACGTGGAGAACGTGCTGGTGCGCCTCTTGCAGGCGGCCGACTTCGACGTGGAGGCAGCCGAGCGGGGCATCATCTACATAGATGAGATAGACAAGGTGGCCCGCAAGTCGGAGGGCCCTTCAATCACCCGCGACGTTTCCGGCGAGGGCGTGCAGCAGGCACTCCTGAAGATAATCGAAGGCACCGTCGCCAGCGTGCCGCCGCAGGGCGGGCGCAAACACCCCCACCAGGAAACGATCCCGGTCAACACCAAAAACATCCTCTTCATCCTGGGCGGCGCGTTCGACGGCCTCGAGGCCGTCGTCAAGGCACGCACCGATCAGACCCCAATCGGCTTCCGTGCCGAGGAGAAAGAATCCAGCGAGCTCGAGGTGATACCGGAAGACCTGGTCAAGTACGGCCTGATTCCCGAGTTCGTCGGCCGGGTGCCGGTCATCGTCCAGCTCCACGAGCTATCCGAAGACGACCTGGTGCGCATCCTTACCGAGCCCAAGAACGCCTTGGTCAAGCAGTACCAGACCCTGTTCGAGCTCGAGGGCGTAGAGTTGACCATCACCGAAGCGGCGCTGCGCGAGGTCGCCCGGCGGGCGCTCGAGCGCGGCACCGGCGCCCGCGGTTTGCGCTCGGTCATCGAGCGGGCGATGGTAGACCTGATGTACGAACTGCCCGATAGCGGCGTTTCTGAGGTAGTCTTCGACGCGGGGCACCTCGACGACCCCCTAAAGGCCCTGGCCGAGGCGCGGATGCGCCAAGCGAGTTAAAGCATGGAAACGAAACTTCTCGAACTACCGGTAATCCCGCTGCGCAACAGCGTAATCCTGCCCTACACCACCTCGCCGGTGGACGTCGGCCGCCCCCGCTCCAAGGCGGCGGTGGACGCGGCGGCCGAGGGCGACCGCCACGTGGTGCTGCTCACCCAGAGAGAACCGCAGGTGGACGAGCCGGACCCCACCGATCTCTACGAAGTGGGCGTGCTGGCGGCGGTCAAGCAGGTCATGCGCCTTCCCGACGGCACCATGCAGGTGGTCATCGAAACCAAGGCGCGGGTGCGGACCGTCGCCGTCGGTGACGCCGGCGGCTACATGCGAGCCCGCGTGGAGCTGCTGGGAGAAGACCAAAACTACGACGAAGAGACCGTGCGGGTCCTCATGCGCGAGCTCAAGGACGCCTTTGAGCGCTACGTGGAGGCGCACAAGGGCCTGCGCATAGACCGCTACAAGGTAGAGGCGGTGCTGGGTATGGCCGACCCGTTGCGCATCGCCGACGTGGTGGCCGGCTATACCA
>JALVWZ010000369.1 GCA_027023115.1 Thermaceae bacterium | reverse complement strand
CGCCGGCAAAGTGTCGCCGTCGTAGCCCCAAACGTACCCCGCCAGCCGCTCGCTGACCGCGCCTATCCAGGCGTCGACCGCCGCCGGCGCGCCCTCGGCGCTCAGGTAGACGCCGTCGGGGTGTGCATAGATACCGCTTGTCACACCCCTGTCCCAAATGTCGGCGACGCGCTCCATTATCTGCGACTCGCCCAGACCGTGGGTTTTTACGACCCACCGCACGGCGCCGCTCGCGGGCAGACCGAGCTGCGGCAGCAGCTCGGCCCACATCGGCTTCCACTCCGCCGGCGGGCCCGGCAAGACCACCAGGTCGCGGCCGCCCGAGCGCAGCCACCAGCCGGGGGCGGTGCCGCGGGGGTTGGGCAGCCAGACCGCCGCGGCCGGTTTGCGCGCCTGCTTGTGGTTGGCGGCGGTCATCTCACGCCCCATCTGCGCGAAGCGGGCGGCTATCTGGGACAGCATCTGCGGGTCTTCGGCCAGGTCCAGGCCCAGGCCGGCGGCCACCGCTTCGGTGGTCACGTCGTCGGGGGTGGGCCCCAGGCCGCCCAGAAAGACCAGCAGCCGCGCCGAAGGCCAGAGCTCGCGGGCGGTTTGGGCCAGCCTGGCGGGGTCGTCGGCCACGCGCAGGGTGCGCCAGACTTCCAGGGCGTAGGGGCGCAGGCTGAGGGCAACTTCGGCGGTGTTGGTGTCGAGCGTCTCGCCGCGAATCAGCTCGCTGCCGACGCCGACGATCTCGGCGGTTTCCATGGTCTTAGCGGCCCGCAAAGGGCCGTTGCTCTAGTCTAACCGGCTTTGGGAAATGAAGCGCTTGGTCTGGGCGGCCCCGGAGGGGCCGCCCGATACGATGATCACTTTGAAGGCTACGGCGTGACCGAGTAAATGGCCCAGGAGTTACCATATTCGGCCAGCAGATAGAGCTTGCCGCCCAGGCTGGTCAGGCC
This sequence comes from Thermaceae bacterium, assembly GCA_027023115.1. GTDB lineage: Bacteria > Deinococcota > Deinococci > Deinococcales > Marinithermaceae > Oceanithermus. The sequence continues at coordinate 659 of JALVWZ010000369.1, read as the reverse complement.
GCGGTAGTTGTCGCCTTCGTCGAGGGCGGGCAGGACGTAGCTGCGGGCGATCTTGTTATTGGTGGTGTCGAGCTCGACGATCTGGTTTTCGTTCCAACCGAGAAGGGTTATCAGCCCCCAGAGCTTGCCCTGGTGGATGGCCAGCTCGTCTACGAAAAAGTCAAGAGGGTGGACTTTGACCAGAGTGTCGGGTTCGGCGTCCGAGTCGACCTCGAGCAGCTCACTTTGATCGGTGCTAAGGTTCTGCCCAGCGAGCCAGAGGCGGGTGCCATAGGCGGCCCCAAAAGTGGCCAGTTCGTGGGAAAGGTCGACTCGGGTGTCGATCGAATCCTGCTCGGAGCCGCCAAGCCGCATGCGCTTGATCGTCGAGATGCGGCCGGCGAACTTGGTTGCCCAGAAGTCGCCCCCTTGCATGGTTTGGATCGCCGAGTAGCCATTGTTGGTGAGCAGCTGCCCCGTGCCGAGCTGGCCAGTGGCCGGGTTTACCTGGTAGACGTTGCCGCCCTCGTCGGCCAGCCAGAGATTGGCGCCATCGCTGGTAATGTTGGAGCCCGACTTTACCCCCAGGTGCACCTCGACCGGGCCCGAGGCGAAGTCGATCGTCTGACACTTTACCTCGGCGGGCACCTCGGAGACCTTCTTGAAGGTTGCCTGCTGGC
>JALVWZ010000368.1 GCA_027023115.1 Thermaceae bacterium | reverse complement strand
CCGCTTTTGGACCTGGAAATGGAGCCGTATCTCAACTGGACCTCGCCACAAACCGGCTTTACCTACCGCATAGCCTGGCGGGTTAGCGGCCGCGGTTGGTCTTTGACCCTGCGCCCCAAGCGTTTGGAGCAAGAGATATACAACAGCGCCGTGCCAGTGGCCTACTGGGAAGGGCCCGTGGAGGGCGAAGGCATTTGGTGGGGCGAGAAGGTGAAAGTTTGGGGAATGGGCGAGTTCGTCGGTGGCAGGGTGCGGTCCAAGTAGCCGCAGCTTTTTTTCGGCGGGGTTCCGTAGGCCGTAGGCCTGCCAGGCCACGTCGAACCACGTCGCTCGCGTGGGGAAGTAAAAGCATAACAGCACGTCGAAAGCCCCTCGTTCGCGGCTAGATTGCGTCACTGGCATCGTGGGCGTTGGAGATCGTGTAATGGCGCCATAAAAAGGCAGGGAAAATATTCACGAACCGAATAATGATAAGAAAAACACAACTAAACTGAAGGTATTCACCGCACATCTGAGCGCCGAAACACCACTTTAAAGTTGGGGAAAGCAAGGTCGCACGCGGTGATTGAGCGGCGCTAGGTTTCAAGATTAGTCTGGCGGGGCCGTCTCGGTTTTTAAGAGCCGAGAAACGGTGAATTGCCAGGAAGGACCCGATAATTTCGTCATGATCAATAGCTATAGGGCTCGAACGCGTTCTTCACGCCTCTCCCGTCGCCACGTACATTTTCCATCGTCACCTCAGCAAAGCCGGGGCCGGGACCGTTTCGTAAGTCGCGTTTGGGGGCTGCGTCGTCACCATTGTTTCTAATAGCGCCAACGCGCGACGGAGACCGTGCCGATCTTGACTAGCTCGTGCGGGAGGCAAAGGCTCGCATAGCTTGAACGGTGCCCTTTTGTCTGGCTAGGGTCTGACGAAGCTCATGTCCTCCTACTGCCCACACACCATATCCCATGCCATAACGAACAAACTCCCTCCGGCCTGCGGCCACCTCCCCCGGTGGGGGGCAAAAAAGCAAGCGAATCGTATCCGGCGGATTTTGGAAACAGCGCCATACGTTGTCTGACACTTCAAATGCGGCCTACTCACCTCCCACTCCTACATTCCACTTCCTACCTCCTGCCTCCTACTACCCACCACGTACCACGCACCACGTACTGCCCCCTCCCGGACACTGTGAACAACGTGTCGGGAAGCTGCAACTAGCCAGAATCGGCAGTCTGGCTGGCGCTGGCCAGTGGAGAAAACGATGAGGGACGTGGTGCATCAGATGAGTTTGCCGCAGCAGAGCAAAAACGAGCATGGGGGAGTAGAACCCGCCCCATGCTCACGGCTTGCCGTACTGGAGAAGTTAGATGCCCAGCTCCTTACGGGCCGCCTTGAGAACCTGTTTGACGGTTTGCGGGCTGTCGGCTTCGCAGTAGACGCGCAGCAGCGGCTCGGTTCCCGAGGGGCGGAAGAGCACCCAGGCGCCGCCGGCGAGGTGCAGTTTTACGCCGTCAAGGGTTTCTACGCTTTCCACCTGCAGGCGGCCGATGCGGCCCGGCGGGTCCTGACGCAAGCGCTCCATCACCTGGTCGCGCACCTCGTGGCTGTCCACGTGCAAATCGAG
>JALVWZ010000367.1 GCA_027023115.1 Thermaceae bacterium | reverse complement strand
CCTCCTTCTCAGCCGGATAGCTGACGCCGGCCAGGGTCATGGGGCGCGGCCCCGCCAGCAGGGCCCGCCTTTTATTTTCGATTTCGGCGCGGACTTCGTCGGTTTCCAAAAAGCGTGCGTTTTCAAGTGCGGTAAGCAGCTCCTCCAGCTTCTCGGCCGGCACCATCGAGCCGTGCTGGTTGAGGAGCAGCGCCTGGACGTCCTGCAGGCTGCGGCTACCGTCAAAGAGGGTGGCTATGTAGTAGGCCTCGGGGCTGAGCACCAGGGCCTGCTGGCTAATTCCCAGCGGGTCGCTGAGGGCTATCCCCTCCGGCGTTTGCTGGGCGTCCAGTTTCCGCAGCTTCGGCTTCATATTTCCATTTTACGAACTCGATGGCTTCGTCTCTGCTGTGCACGTCGCCCAGCAGCTGAGCCTCGACTAGTTCTTTGAGCAACCAGCCGACGATTGGCCCCGGCTCGAGCCCCAATAGTTCAATCAGCTCAGAGCCGCTAAGCAGCCGTGCGGGCTTCTTTTCTCGCAAAAAGGCGTTCGCTGCGGCCAGTGCCCGGTAAAGTGCGCGGAGGCGCTCGTCACCCTGACGAACGGCCAGCGGCCCGCGAGTGGCGGCGCGGTCGGCGATCTGCAGTAATAGCAGGTCGGGCAAGAGCGCCCGGTTGCGCCCCAGCCAGCGCCTTAGCCCACGGGCGGAGGCGGGCGGCGTCTTCATGTGTCTTTCGACCAGCGCCCGCACCTTCAAGGCGGTCGGGCGCGGGTAGCGGAGGCGTCGCAGGAGTTCAGCGGCCAGGACCGCGCCGACTGATTCATGGTCGAAGAAGCGGTAATAGCCGCGATTTTCGTCCCACTGCCGCACCAGCGGTTTGCCGATGTCGTGTAGCAAGGCCGCCCAGCGCAGCTCCAAAGAGGCGTTCGGAAAGCGCCAGATGAGCTGAAAGAGGGTTTCCAGTTCGTGGCCGAGAACGTCCAGGTGGTGATAACCACCCTGCTCGACTCCGGCGCCGGCGTGCCACTCCCGCAGGTAGGCGGCGGCCAGACCCAGCTCGGCCAGTTTGGCGAACCCCCAGGCGGCCCGTTCGCCAAGCAATACCTGGTTTAACTCCTCGCGAATCCGCTCGGCGGCGGGCTGGCGCCCGAAGCGCTGCTCCTGCGCCAGCTCGAAAATCCAGCGGCGGGTGAGCGGTTCGGGGCGCAGGCTTCGGTTGACCCAAAGCCGCCAGCCGCGTAAGGGGCGGAGGGGGTCGTCCGCCAGGTTGGCGCGCGAAAGCGCCCGCAGCCGCCGCGTGGCCAGGTCGGCGCGGGCCGGCGGCGGCCCGAAAACCAGTCCGCGGTGGTTGGCGGCGAGGGCGTTCACGCTGTAGTCGCGGCGAGCAAGCTCCGAGTCGAGTCCGCCCAGCAGCGGCGCAAAGTCATATGTGAGGCTATTAGCCACGACCCGCCAGTGGCCGCGTTCGTCATCCAGCGGAAAAACCGAGCCGGCAACGGCCCGGGCGCAGTCCTCGGCCGCAGCGTGCGGGTCGGGAGAGGCGAAGTCGAAGTCTTGCGGCTTGAAGCCTAAAAGCAAATCGCGGACCGCCCCGCCCACCAGCCAACCACCCGCGGGCCAGCAAGGGAG
>JALVWZ010000366.1 GCA_027023115.1 Thermaceae bacterium | reverse complement strand
CCATCTACGCCACCGCCCCGGGTAAGGTCATCGAGACCGGTTGGTCGAACATTTACGGCTATCACGTCAAGATCGACCACGGCTTCGGTTACCGCACCCTCTACGGGCACATGTCCAAGATCCTGGTGAAGCGCGGTCAGGAGGTCAAGCGCGGCCAGGTCATCGGCAAGGTAGGCAGCACCGGCCGCTCCACCGGCCCCCACGTGCACTACTCGGTCTACATCTGGGGCAAGGCGGTCAATCCGGTTCCCTTCCTCAAGGCACCCGCCTACGCCAAGCGGTAAACTAGACAACATGTTCGGTCGCAAACAGCCTTCCCAAACCAGCAGACCCGCCGGTAACACCCGCACTCCCACTTTCATCGCCGCCGGTACCCAGATTCAGGGTGACCTAAAATCGCAGGGCTCCGTTCGCGTTGACGGCGTCGTGATTGGTTCGGTGCTGGTGGACGGCGACCTGGAAATAGCTCCCGGCGGTCGCATCGAAGGGGAGGAAGTGCGTGCCCGCAACGTTCTGATCAACGGCGAGGTACGAGCCAAGGTGATCGCCGATGGCAAGCTGACCCTCACCAAGCGCGCCCATCTCGAGGGCGACGTCATCGCCAAGGCCCTCGACATAGAGGCCGGCGCCACCTTCGTGGGGCGCAGCGTTACCGGCGAGGGCAAGCAGCTGCCGTCGCCAGCCAGCAAGCCCGCCCCCGCCAAGGAGGATTAATGGCTCTCGACCGCCTGTTTCGCCGCCGCAGAACGCGGGGAGGCGGACGCGACGTCCCCGAGCTGTGGCTCAAGTGCCCGGCGTGCGAAGCGCAGATTTACAAAAAAGACCTCGAAGCCAACCTGATGGTCTGCCCCGAGTGCGGCCACCACTTGCGGATGAGCGTCGAGCAGCGGGTGGCCATGCTGGCCGACGAGGGCAGCTTCGAGCAGACCACCGGTTCGGTCAAGCCGGCCGATCCGCTCTCTTTCAGCGACACCGAGCCCTATGCCAAGCGGCTGCGTCGCTACCAGGAAAAGACCGGCCGTTCCGACGCCATCTACGGGGGAACCTGCACCATCGGCGGGGTGCCGGCGCTGCTGCTGGTCATGGACTACGCCTTTGCCGGCGGCTCGATGGGCTCGGTGGTTGGCGAGGAACTGGCCCGCGGCGCCGAGCAGGCGGCCGCGCAGGGGCGAGCCTTCGTGACCGTGGCTGCTTCGGGCGGGGCGCGGATGCAGGAGTCGGTGCTCTCGCTGATGCAGATGGCCAAGACGACGATGGCCCTCGACCGCCTCTGGGAAAAGCGTCTGCCCTACGTTTCGATCCTCACCGACCCCACCACCGGCGGCGTCACCGCCAGCTTCGCCGCCTTGGGCGACGTGATCCTGGCCGAGCCGGGGGCTCTCATAGGCTTCGCCGGGCCGCGGGTGATCAAGCAGACCATCCGTCAGGACCTGCCCGAGGGCTTCCAGCGCTCGGAGTTCCTGCTGCAGCACGGCATGCTCGACCAGGTGGTGCCGCGCGCCGAGTTGCGCCAGCGCCTCATCCAGGTGCTCAGCCTGCTGCATCCCAAGGGGGCCGCCAGTGGCGCTTGAGTTCGAGCAACCCATCGACGAGCTCGAGGCCCGCATCCG
>JALVWZ010000365.1 GCA_027023115.1 Thermaceae bacterium | reverse complement strand
CGGGAAAATGCGGCAGTAACGATCTTTGCACGTAGTAGCTCATCAGCACCCCGGCAAAACCCGCGAGCCCTTCCGGAAGGCCCTTTTCCAGGTCCCAGACCCGCGCCGTAAGCGGCAAACCGCCGGCAGCCGCCCGCGCCGCAGCAACCGCCGCGCGGCTGCGCTCGAGCAGCAGCACCTCGCGCCCGCTCCGCGCTACGAAAAGGGCGTTCCTACCGGTCCCACCCGCTAAGTCCAGGAATGGCCCCAGAGGCAGGAGGTGGGCGTAATAGCGCACCACGAATACCGGCTCTATGCCGATGCTGCCGCCTGCCGAATAAAAGGCCTCCCAGTCACGCGGCACGCTAAGCTCCCCAAAGGTCGCCACCGAGCAAGTCGAGCAGCCCCTCTGCCAAACCTATGCGCCAGGTGTACCAGTTGTGTCCGCTGGGAAACTCGCGATAGGCGTGCAGGGCGCCCCGCTCCGCGAGCACCGCCGTCAGCCGGCGCGCCGGCGCTAGCAACCACTCCAGGAGACCTGTTTGGACCACTATGTTTTCCGGCAGTTGCGCCGCCGCCTGGTAGCGCCCGGTCAGCCACTCCGGGTCGCCGTGGGCGTCGTCTCCGCCGGGAACCGCCTTGAGGGCGGGGGACTGAGCGCCCACCAGAGGAAATACGTCGGGGTGCTCCAGCGCTAACCAGAGCGCCGCCAGCCCGCCCAGGCTGGCGCCCCACAGGCCGCACCTTTCCACCGCGCCAAAGGCGCCTTCTACCCGGGGCAGTATTTCATCGATGACGAAGCGCTCCGTTTCGGGGGCGAAGCGGTACTCGCGCTCGCGCCGCCGGGGCTCGCTAAACACCAGCCGCGCCGGCACCGCCAGGCCGTCCGAACTCAGCTGTTCCAAAGCCTGGGCCATCTTGCCGATCCGGTAGTAGGCGGTGCCGTCGAAGACCAGCAGGCAAACCCGCGGCGGGCGCGGCGGCTCGTAAACTACCAGTCTCCTGGAACCCACCGTTATCCTCTCGACCCGCCCCCGCAGGGATTCGGGGTATTCGGGCAGGGTCGGGGCCCCCTCGAGCCGCACCGCCCGCGCGTAATCGTGCCAGGGGTTTTCGGCGCGGTTCGGATTGTCGGGGTCGGCGAAAGGCTTGCCGGCGCCGTCGAGAAAGGCGTACTCAAAGTAAGCACGGCGCGGCAGCACCACCTCCAGCGGCCCGGTGAACTCGATAGGGGCGTGCTTCCAGCCGGTAAGGTCGGAAACGAGCCAGCGCGCCCCGGCAGGCGGAACTATGCGTAAACGACGACCGTTTATCTCCACCACGACACCCATTCTTACACTGCCGCGCATAAAAAGCTGACGTGAGTTATCATGAGAGCGGAGGTAAGAAAAATGGGATGCAACGTGGGCAAAACGGATCAGTACGTTAGGTACGTTCTGGGAGTAGTCCTCGTCATCGCTTACTTCCTGCATTGGGTAACCGGCTTTTGGGGGTGGGTGTCGCTAATTCTGGGCGTTGTATTCCTGGTCACCGGCGCCATCCGCTACTGCCTTCTCTACGCGATCTTCGGTATCAACACCTGCAAAGAGGGCTGACCCCGCCCGCCAGCGGTCAGGCTCCGGCTCGCGCGCGGGACGCTTGGATTAGCTCAATACCGTCACGTGCGTTATGATAGGCATCATGGATAGATTAGCTTTATTTATCGACGGTTCCTTCGTGTACAACTGCGCGAAGCGAATGGGTTGGAACGTCGACCACCGCAAGGTAATAGAGCACTTCCCCAAAGGCTACTCGCTCTACAACGCTTTTTACTACGCCCCCATCACCGACTGGAACGACGAGCGGCAGCAAAAGTTCCTCGATGCCCTGATCTTCATGGGCTACTCGGTGCGCTCCCGCGAAGTGCGCGGCGAGGCTCCCAACTTCGAAGCGCACATCAGTACCGACATGCTCCTCAGCGCGCCCCGCTGGGACGTGGCGTTGGTGGCCAGCGGCTCGGCGCAACTGGTGCCGGCCGTCGAAGCGGTGCGCACCATGGGGCACGAAGTGCACCTGATGGGCATTCCCGAGCTGACCGACCTCGACCTGCGCAGCGCCACCGACCGTTTCATCGACCTGCGCGACTACCGTGAGCTGCTGGAGCGTGAGGGCGGCGGCCGCCGCGTCTACCCCGACGTGACCCAGGAGCTGCAACGCGAAGAGAGCAGCCTTGACCACGAAGGCAGCCAGGAAAACGGCCTCGAGGAAGATTAACAGACCATCGCCACTAGCAAAACCAAAACGAACGGAGCCCGCGGGCTCCGTTCCTCATTCTCGCTGACGGCAAAAGCTATTCGACTAACTCGATGATGCACATCTGGGTGCCGTCACCGCGACGGCGCTCGGCCAGCTTGAGAATACGGGTGTAGCCGCCGTTACGCTCCGCGTAGCGGGGAGCAATCTCGTCGAAGAGCTTACGCACGACCTCGGGGTCGTGCACGTCGCGCATCACCAGGCGGCGCGCGCTCAGGTCACCGCGCTTGGCCTTGGTGATCAGCGGCTCGACGAAGCGGCGCAGCTCCTTGGCCTTGGGGATGGTCGTGCGGATTCGCCCGTGCCGCAGGAGATCGGTCGCCATGTTGCGGAACATCGCCGTACGGTGCGAGCTGAAACGGTTGAGTTTTCTGCCGGTCTTCATGTGGCGCATGGCATTACTCCTTCAGCGAAAGTCCGTGGGCGGCGAGGCGCTCTTTGATCTCCGCAGCGCTGCGCTCGCCGATGCCCGGAACCTTCTTGAGTTCGCGTTCGTTGAGGGCCAGCAGGTTGGCCACCGAGTCTATGCCCTCTTCCTTGAGGTTGTGGAGGACGCGGGTAGAAAGGCCGAGTTCATCGAGGCTGACCGGCGTGCCGGCAGCCGGCTGGGGGGCATCGGTGGCCTCCGCGGGAGCTTCGGCGGCTTCCGCGACCGCGGCTTCCTCCTCCTCCGCCGGTGCCTCTTCTTGCTTACTCACGCTGAGCTGATCGAAGAAGCCTATCTGCTCGCGCAGAATGGCCACCGCCTGCGCCAGCGCCTCGTCGGGGCCGACGGAACCGTCGGTCCAAACACGCAAGATCAACTTGTCGAGGTCGGTGCGCTGGCCAAGACGGGTGTCTTCGACGTGGAAGGCAACGCGACGAATGGGCGAGTAAAGGGCGTCTACGGGAATGGAGTTGATGCGGTCCTTGATGTTGTGCTTCTCGGCGGGTACGTAGCCAACGCCCTCGTCGACGCGCACCTCCATAACCAGCTTGGCGCCCTCGCCGAGGGTGGCAATGTAGAGGTCGGGGTTGACCAGCTCGGCGCTGGAGGGAACTACCAGGTCGCGAGCGTGGACCTCCATCGGACCCTCGGCGCGCAGCAGCAGAGTTTTGGTGCCGGGTTCGTGGAACTTGACCACCAGTTCCTTGAGGTTGAGCACGATCTGCACCACGTCTTCCTTGATGTTGGGAAGCGTGGAGAACTCGTGCAGGGCGTCTTCGATGTAGACGCTGGTAACCGCCGTCCCGGGGATCGAGGAGAGCAGGATGCGGCGCAGCGGATTGCCCAGGGTCACGCCAAAGCCGCGCTCCAGGGGCTCCAATATGAACTCGCCGAAGTTCCCCTCTACGCGGGAAGACAGCACCGGGGCTTTCGCCGTTTGGGTTTCCAACAAAACCGCCTCCTTTACCTCGAGTAGTACTCGATGACCAGCTGCTCGTTAACCGGCAGGGCCAAGTCTTCGCGCTCGGGCAGGCGCAGGAACTTGCCCGCCATCTTCTCGGCGTCGAACTCCAGCCAGGGCCCGGTCTTGCGGTTCTTGGCGGCTTCGACGTTCTCCTGGATGGCGTCGATCTTCTTGCTGCCCTCACTGACCGCAACTACGTCGCCCGGGCGCACCCGGTAGCTGGGAATGGTCACCCGTCGCTCGTTGACGGTGATGTGCCCGTGGCGGATGAACTGTCGCGCCTGCTTGCGGCTGGAGGCAATGCCGAGCCGGTAGACGACGCTGTCGAGGCGGCTCTCCAAGAGGCGCAGGAAGACCGTACCGGTCACGCCCTTCTTCTTGGAAGCCTCCTCGAAGATGTTGCGGAACTGCTTCTCGCTGATGCCGTAGATGCGGCGCATTTTCTGTTTTTCGCGCAGGCGCACCGCGTAGTCGCTGGGGCGACGAGCGCGGCGCTGACCGTGCTGGCCCGGCGCGTAGGGGCGACGCTCCATGGCGCACTTGGGGCTGTAGCAACGATCACCCTTCAGGTAGAGCTTTACGCCTTCGCGACGGCAAAGTCTGCAAACGGGTCCAATGTATCTGCCCATGACAATACTCCTTTACGCCCGCTTCTTCTTGCGCGGACGGCAACCGTTGTGAGGGACGGGGGTGTCGTCTACGATCGAGCGAACCTGCAGCCCGCTGGCCTGGAGGGCGCGAATGGCCTGCTCGCGGCCGGCGCCGGTGCCCCGGACCACGACGTCCACCTGGGTCATGCCAAAGTTCTGCGCCTTCTTGGCGGCGTCCATGGCGGCCAGCTGCGCCGCGTAGGGCGTGCCCTTACGGCTGCCCTTGTAGCCGATGACGCCGCCCGACGACCAGGTTACCGGGTTTCCGTCGAGGTCGGTGATCGTGATGATCGTGTTGTTGTAGGTCGCGTGGATGAACGCCTTGCCGTGGGCGACCTGCTTCTTGACCTTTTTTCTCGTCGTTCTCGTTTTCTTAGCCTTGGCCATACTCTCCTCCTTGGAGTATCAACTGGCCCGCGCCGCCTAGGCGGCAGGAGCAACCTTAGGAGTGTACCAAACCGCCGCCACTAGCACAAGCTACTTGCGCGGCGCCTTCTTCTTGCCGGCCACCGTCTTGCGCGGGCCCTTGCGGGTGCGGGCGTTGGTCTTGGTCTTTTGCCCGCGCACCGGCAGACCGCGACGATGGCGCAGGCCGCGGTAACAACCGATATCCATTAGACGCTTGATGTTGGCCTGGACCTCGCTGCGCAGCTCGCCCTCGAGCTTCCACTTGTTCTCGACGTACTCGCGCAGCTTGACCACGTCCGCCTCGGAGAGGTCCTTGACGCGGATAGAGCCGTCTATGCCGGTAGCTTCGAGCGCTTCCGCCGCGCGGGTGCGACCGATGCCGTAGATGTAGGTCAGCGCTATTTCGACGCGCTTGTTCCGGGGTATTTCAACGCCTGCGATACGAGCCATTCTGCCTCCTCACCTTACCCCTGGCGCTGCTTGTGCTTGGGGTTCTCGCAAATCACGTAGACCCGGCCGTGGCGGCGGATCACCTTGCACTTGTCACACATTTTCTTGACCGAAGAACGCACTTTCATGGTTGCTCCCTTACTTCCGGTAGATGATTCTGCCCTTGCTCGGGTCGTAGGGGGTAAGCTCCACCACCACGCGGTCGCCAGGCAGGATGCGGATGTAGTGCATGCGCATCTTGCCGGAAACGTAGGCCAAGATTTCCAGACCGGAGTCGAGCTTGACCTTGAACTGGGTGTTGGGCAGGGCCTCTTCGACCACGCCCTCCGCGCGGATGGTGTCTTTCTCTTTCGCCACAATACCTCCCCCTAACGCCTTCCCGTAAGAAGCCTGGGACCGCTCTCGGTAATCGCTACCGTGTTTTCGTAGTGGGCAGCGAGGTTACCCCGCCCGCTGCTGGCGGTCCAGCCATCATCCAATACTACTACAGGCGCCGCAAAAAGTGTAATCATCGGCTCGATGGCCAGCGTCATCCCGGCCCGCAGCTTGGGACCGACGCCGGGGCGACCAAAGTTGGGCACCTGCGGGTCTTCGTGCATCTCCCGACCAATGCCGTGACCCACGAACTCGCGCACCACCCAAAAGCCGGCCTCCTCGGCGTGGCGCTGCACGGCCGCGGAAACGTCGCCCAGGCGCGCGCCCGGACGGGCGGCTTCGAAGCCCTCCCAAAAGCTCTCCTCGGTGACGCGGATGAGCTTCTGAGCCTCGGCGGGCACCTCGCCAACTGCGAAGGTGCGCGCCATGTCGGCGGCGTAGCCCTTGTAGAAGAGACCGATGTCAATCGAGATTATGTCGCCCGAACGCAGCGGCTCGGCCGAAGGAATGCCGTGTACCACCACCTCGTTACGCGAAGCGCAGATGGTGGCCGGAAAGCCGTAAAGCCCCAGGAAGGCGGGCTTGGCCTGGCGCTCGAGAATGCCCTCGCGGGCGACGCGGTCGAGCTCGAGCGTGCTAACGCCCGGCCGCACCGCGGCGGCGATCTCGTCCATGACCTCGGTCAGCAGGGCGCCGGCCTCGGCCATGCGCTCGATCTCCGCGGGGCTCTTGAGCACTATCGGCACTAGATGGCCTCCCGAATGCGGCAGTATATCTGGCCGGGATCGCCCACGCCGTCCACCCTCTTGAGGACGCCGCTGGCGGCATAGTAGTCGATCAGCGGTTGGGTCTGCTCATGGTAGACCTGAAGACGGCGGCGGATGGTTTGCTCGTTGTCGTCGGCGCGGCCCTCGAGCTTGGCCCGCCGCAACAAGCGCCGCAGTAGCTCTTCTTCGGGCACCTCCAGTAGCACCGCGGCGTCCACCGGCGCCCCCAGCTCGGCCAAGAGCTCGTCGAGGGCCTCGGCCTGGCGGGTGGTGCGCGGGAAACCGTCGAAGATCGCCCGTACCTCCGCCATCTGCGAGAGCTCCTCGCGGATAATGGCCAGAATCAGCTCGTCGGGCACCAAGTCGCCCCGCTCCATGATGGGGGCCACTTGCTTGCCCAGCTCGGTGCCGCGGGCGACGTGACTGCGCAGGATGTCGCCGGTTGAGATCTTGGTAAGGCCCAGGTCTTCGGCCAAGCGCGCCGCCTGGGTGCCCTTGCCGGCACCCGGCGGTCCGAGGAAGACCAAAACCATAGCACCCGACATTAGAAGTTCCTCCGCCCCTTGATACGCCCTTTGGAGAGGAAGCCCTCATAGTTGCGCATCATCAGCTGCGACTCGATCTGCCGCAAGGTATCGAGGGCCACGCCAACCACGATCAAGAGGCCGATGCCCGAGAAGGCCAGCGAGGTGACCTTGGTGAGGTTCTGGATGATCTGCGGCAGCGCGGTCACCAAGCCCAGGAAGAGCGCACCCCAGAGGGTCATCCGGGTGACGATGTGCTCCAGGAACTTGACCGTTGGTTCGCCGGGGCGCACGCCGGGAATGAAGCCGCCGTACTCCCGCAGGTTCTCGGCGATCCGCCGCGGGTCGAACTGGACCGCGGTGTAGATGTAGGTGAAGAGGATTACCAGGATCACCTCGATGATCAAGCCGCTGGGGTTGCGGGGGTTGAAGAACGCGGCGATGGCGGCGGCAAGGGCGCTGGTGTTGCGGAAGGGCGCCGTCAGGAAGATGGGGATCTGAATGATGGCCACCGCGAAGATGATGGGAATCACGTTGGCGGCGTTCAGCTGAATGGGCAGGTAGGTGGTCTGCCCGCCGTACATCTTGCGGCCCACCACCTTGCGTGCGTATTGCACGGGGATACGCCGCTCCGCCTGGGTGACCGCCACCATGCC
>JALVWZ010000364.1 GCA_027023115.1 Thermaceae bacterium | reverse complement strand
CGTCCACCCCAAGGGCGCCGCCCACCTGGTAGACCCCAGCCGGCTGTGGGAGAGCGCCGGCCGCATCTACAAGGACAAGATGGAGGAGCTCTGGGGACGGCCGGGGCGGATCCCGGCGGAAAAGGTGCGCGCCGTGGAACACGGGGAGCGGGTGGCGGTGGGCAAGGCCGAGTTCTGGGCCATAGACACCCCCGGCCACGCCGGTCACCATCATGCCTGGTTCCACGAGGGAACGCTCTTTTCGGGCGACGTTGGCGGCGTTCGCATCGGCAAGGGTCCGGTGGTGCCGCCCTTCCCGCCGCCGGAGATAAACCTGGAAGCCTGGGCCGACTCGATTTTGAAGATGCGGGCGCTCGAGGCCGACGAGATCAGGCCGACCCACTTTGGCGCGTTCTCCGACGTAAGCGAGCACCTGGACGACCTGGAGGAACGCATGTACCGCTGGGCCGAGGCGGTGCTCGGCTGGATGCGGGAAGGTGCCGGCGAGGAAGAGATGATCCGCCGCTTCGCCGCCATGGAAAAAGAAGAGCTGGAGGCCTACGGGTTGGGTGAGGAGGAACAGGCCGAGTACGAGATAGCCGACCCGGCCTGGATGAGCATTCCCGGCCTCGCTCGCTACTGGCGTAAGTTCCATCCGGAGCGGCTCGAGGATGCCTGAGGAGGTTTGGGCCTTCGACCTGGAAGGCACCCTGACTACCGGCGAGACCTGGAAGGGCGTGGCCGAGTGGCTTGCGGCGAGCGGTCACGGGCGCGCCTATAAACGCTTTTTCAACGCCCACTTGCCCGGCGCGCTCTTGGCCAAGGCGGGGATAATCCCCAAGCGCCCGTACCAGAACAAGTGGATGCGCGACCTGGCCGGGCTCTTTGCCGGCTTTCCCTGCGAACGGCTGGAAGAAATGAGCGCCTGGGTGGTGCAGAACGTCCTTTGGCCCGGACGGCGCGAAGACGTTCTGACCGAGTTGCGCACGGGGCTGGAAGCGGGCGCGCGGATCGTGCTGGCTTCGGGAACTTACGAACCGGTACTGCGGGCCTTTGCCGGTCGTCTGGACCCGCGGCTGGAAATACTGGGCACGCCGCTGGTATGCCGGGAGGGCACGGCTACCGGCAAGCTCGGGGGGCCGGTAAACGTCGGCCGCGAGAAGGCGGCCAGGTTGCGCGAATACCTGGGCCGCGGGCTCGAGCGCGCCTACGGCGACACCTACCCCGACCGCTACCTGCTCGAGCTCGCCGCGGCGCCCACGGCCGTATACCCGGACGCCCGCCTGCGCAGGCTGGCAAGGGAACGCGGCTGGCGGATTTTAGAGGGCAATGGCTGAGGGGCCGGCGGATCGTAGCTCGCAGCCTGTGGCTCGTGGTGTTTGTTACCTCGTCGTAGGGGCGGACACGCGGGTCCGCCCTGTGGGTACGTGGTACTTGGTTCGTGGTACGTGGTGATAGTGACAGGGTGGCCTGTGGCCCGTAGCTTGTTGAGAAGCAAATCTCCCTCCCCATCGGGGAGGGCCGGGGTGGGGGTTTTGAAACCGGTAAGTGGCCTGTGGCTCGTGGCCTGTGGAAGTACCGCGACTCGTCGGCGTCGGCGTGCTTAGCGCATTCGATTCAAGCTAGCTACCACGCACTACGCACTACGCACTACGCACAACTCACATACCCACCTCCCACATGTATCTTGACCTAGGGGCAACATGCATCTTTCCCCTGGGGAAACAGCCGCAACTCCCTTGGGCCTCTTTCGACATGCCCGCTGGGGTGATAGGCGGCCACCCACCCCGGGCTCTCGGCCGCACGGTATCCCGGTCTTTCATGACCGCATCTACATGGTCGGCTTACGGGGTCGGGTGGCCATCCCCAATCTAGCAAACCTGTTTTCCGTTTTAGCAAGTCTTTTTCTAGCAGGTCTACTGGAGGTGAGGTGATGAGCTTTGAAAGTAAGGCGGTGACCTACGCGGGAATAGACGTTGGCAAGGAGACGCTCGACCTGGCTCTACTTGACCCCGCTTCAGGGGAGGTCAGGCACCACCGCTTCCGCAACAGTGAACGGGGCCGCTCCGCCCTTTTGCACCTCTTGAGCCTGCCGCAGCCGGCGGCCGAGCGTCCTCACCATCCGGCGGCGGTCCACCCGACGGCGGTTCACCCGGCGGCGGCCCGCCTGGCAATGGTGGCGCTGGAAGCCAGCGGCGTCTACCATATCCCCCTCCTGCGCCAACTGCTGGACGCGGGCCTTCCCGTAGCCCTGGCCAACCCCTACCAGGTGGCCGCCTTCCGCAAGGCTTCGGGGGTCAGGAACAAGACGGACCGGCAGGACGCCCTGCTGCTGGCCCGCTACGCGGCGGTCTACTCCGGCTGGCTCACCCGCTACGCCGCCCCGCCCCGGGTCCTGGCCGAACTCAAAGAGGTGCTGCGCTACCGGGAACAGCTCCTCACCCGCCTGCAGCAGGTGGAGAACCGGATCGAGGCCGCCCGCTGGAGGTCCGCGCCGCATTACGGCTCCGTGACCCTCGCCTGGCTGGAAGAGGAAAGGGCGCAGCTCCGGGACCTCATGGAGAAGGCGGAGGCCGAGGCCGGGCGCCTGCTGCAGGTCTTGCCCGAGTACCGGGTATTGCTTACGCAAAAGGGCGTCGGGTCCCAGGTGGCCGCTGCGGTGCTGGCCTTCTTGCCTCAGGAGCTCTGGGGCAAGGCCAAGCAGGCCAGCGCCTACGCCGGACTGATACCCGAGCAGCAACACTCGGGAAGCAGCGTCAGGAAGAGCCACCTCTCCAGGAAGGGTCCCGCCCTGCTCAGGAAGAAACTCTACCTGGCGGCTTTGGTAGCCACCAGGCACGACCCGGAGATGAAGGACTTCTACCACCGCCTGCTGGCCAACCACAAGAGCAAGAAGCAGGCTTTGGTAGCGGTGGCGCACAAGATCCTGCGACAGCTCATGGGCAGGTTGAAGGCCTACTACCGGGAGCAGGGTAGGGAGGGTCTGGTGGCCTAGGGGTTGATGGGGGGAGACGGTATCACCCCACCTCCTACACCCCGACGAACAACCCCCCTCCGGCTTGCGGCCACCTCCCCCGGAGGGGGAGGCAAAAACAAGCATACGGCAGCGATAAAGTCTTGGCGGTTTGTGCGGCATGGACCCCGGATCTCGGCCGGGCCAGCCGACCTCGTCCGGGGAATCGAGAAAACCAGCTTGTGGCTTGAAAAGTCAGCCTGTGGCTTGTGGAGTGCGAAATATGCTCACTCCCCTTCGGGGAGGGTTGGGAAAGGACTGTCGGCGTTACATGAGCAAGATGTCCGATGCCGTTACCCAACCCTACCCACCTCCTACACCCCACCTCCCACATCCCATTTGACTATTACGGGCGCGGCGTGTAGGCTTAAGGTTGCTTTGAGGCGGGGAGGGCCGAGGCGCTCCCTGGCCTGACGGAGGAAAAATGGCACTGACTGCAGCAGAAAAACGAGAGATCATCGAGAAGTTCGCCCAGTTCCCCGGCGATACCGGTTCTACCGAAGTGCAGGTGGCCCTGCTCACCGAGACCATCAACCGCCTCTCCGAGCACCTGCGCCAACACAAGCACGACTTCCACTCGCACCGCGGCCTGCTCAAGATGGTGGGCCAGCGCAAGCGCTTGCTGAAGTACCTCGAGCGCGAGGACGCCGAGCGCTACAAGAGCCTGATTGAGAAACTCGGCCTCAGGAAGTAAACTGGAACTACAAGATGAGAGCGGGACCGGGGCTCCGGTCCCGCTTTGTCGCATAAAAAAAGAAAGCTGACAGGTGAACAAACATGCCCGTATCTACCGAGAACACCCCTTCCCCACACCGTTTTAGCGCCGTCATTGGCGGCCGCGAGCTGGTGATCGAAACCGGCAAGTACGCCCGCCAGGCCTCCGGCTCGGTCTGGGTCCGTTACGGCGAGACCATCGTCATGGGTACAGCCGAGGGCTCCAAAGAGCCCATCGACATGCCCTTCTTGCCGCTGACCGTCGAGTTCGAGGAGCGTCACTACGCCATCGGCAAGATCCCCGGTTCCTTCATGCGTCGCGAGGGTCGCCCCGGCGAAAAGGCCGTCCTTTCGGCGCGAATGACCGACCGCCCGATCAGGCCTCTCTTTCCCAAGGGCTTCCGCCACGAGGTGCAGGTAATCCTTACCGTACTGGCGGCCGACCAGCAAAACCCGCCCGACGTACTGGGGCCCACGGCGGCATCGGCGGCACTGATGCTCTCCGACGTTCCTTGGGACGGTCCCATCGCCAGCGTGCGCGTGGGGCGGGTGAACGGCGAGCTGGTAATCAACCCCACCCTGCAACAGCTCGAGGAAAGCGAGCTGGACCTGATAGTGGCCGGTTCCAAAGACGCCATCATCATGGTCGAGGCCGGCGCCAAGGAGGTAAGCGAAGACCTGCTGGTGGAGGCGCTCGACTTTGCCCACCGCGAGATGCAGCCGCTGATTGCGCTGCAGGAAGAGATGCGCGCCAAGCTGGGCAAGCCCAAGTTCGAGTGGACCCCGCCGCAAACCCTTTCCGAGGCGGAGATGGAAGCCTTCTACCGGCTGGCCATCGAGCGCGGCCTCAAGGAAGTGCTGCTGACCGCCTCCAAACACGAGCGCGCCGAGGCGCTCGACGCCTTCCGCGACCGCCTGCTGGAAGAGGTGGTTCCGGACGAGGGCGAGGAGGCCGAGGCCAGGCGGGCTCTTTACAAGCAGGCTTTCGGCGACGTTACCAAACGCGAGCTGCGGCGGATGATCGTCGAAGAAAAGCGGCGCGCCGACGGCCGCGGCCCCACCGACATCCGGCCCATCTGGATCGAGGTGGACGTGCTGCCGCGTTCGCACGGTTCGGCGGTCTTTACCCGCGGCGAGACCCAGGTGCTGGGCACCGTCACCCTAGGCACCGGTCGCGACGAGCAGATAATCGACGATCTGGGCCTGGACGAGTCGGAAGACTTTTTGGTGCACTACAACTTCCCGCCCTACTCGACCGGCGAGGTCAAGCGGCTGCGCGGCGTTTCGCGGCGCGAGGTGGGCCACGGCAACCTGGCCAAGCGGGCGCTCAAGCCGATGCTGCCCGAAAAAGACGATTTCCCCTACACCATCCGTGTGGTCGGCGACGTGCTCGAGTCCAACGGTTCCAGCTCGATGGCCACCGTTTGCGCCGGCTGTTTGGCGCTGATGGACGCCGGCGTACCCGTCAAGAAGCCGGTGGCCGGCATCGCCATGGGGCTGGTCAAGCCCGAAGAGGGCGAGCCGGTGGTGCTGACCGACATCCTGGGCATGGAAGACGCCCTCGGCGACATGGACTTCAAGGTTACCGGCACCGCCGACGGCGTGACCGCCCTGCAGATGGACATCAAAGTTCAGGGCCTGGACGCGGCGGTAATGCGGCGGGCGCTGGAGCAGGCCCGCGAGGCGCGCCTCAACATCCTGGCGCAAATGAGAAGCGTCCTGCCCGCGCCGCGCACCGAGCTCAAGCCCTTCGCGCCGCGCATCGAGTCGCTCAAGATCCCGGTCGACAAGATCGGCGCGGTCATCGGCCCCGGCGGCAAGAACATCCGCGCCCTCGAAGAGCTGGGCGTCTCGATCGACATCGAGGAAGACGGCACCGTGCGCATCTACTCGGCCGAAGGCCCCGCCGCCGAGGAAGCCAAGCGGCGCATCGAGGCGATGACCCGCGAGGCCAAGGTGGGTGAGATCTACGAGGGCGTAGTGGTGCGCACCACCAACTTTGGCGCCTTCATCCAGCTGTTCCCCGGCACCGAGGGGCTCTTGCACATCAGCCAGATAGCCGAGGAGCGCGTAGACAAGGTGGAGGACCACCTCAAGGTGGGCGACAAGATAACCGTCAAGGTCAATCGCATAGATGACAAGGGCCGCGTGGACCTGGTGCGCCCCGAGCTCGAGGGCAAGATTCCGCCGCGCCGTCCGCCGCGCTCCGGCGGCCCGCGCCGCTCCCGCTAGACCAGCAAGACCAGGCCGGCCGCCTCCGGGCGGCCCGGCCACGTTAGGAGAAGCAATGAGTAACAGCAACCCAACAAGCAGCCGCCGCCCCGCGCGCCGGCGTTCCCGCAGCCGCAAGCCCAAGGCGCCCGCCTCGCTCGGCAAGCTGGAGATCATCCCCCTGGGGGGCATGGGCGAGATCGGCAAGAACATTACCGCGTTTCGCTTTGAAGACGAGATTTTAGTGGTGGACGGCGGCCTGGCGTTCCCCGAAGAGCACATGCCCGGGGTGGACATCCTCATCCCGCGCATAGACTACCTGGTGGAAAACGCCAAGCTAATCAAGGGCTGGGTGCTGACCCACGGCCACGAAGACCACATTGGCGGCCTGCCCTTCCTGCTGCCGCAACTGCCCAAGATTCCGCTCTACGGTGCCAAGCTCACGCTGGGCCTGTTGCGCGGCAAACTCGAAGAGTTCGGCCTCAAGCCGGGCGAGTTCGACCTCAACCCGGTCAGCCCCGACGAAACGCTGCGCATAGGCCGCCACTTCACCGTGGACATGTTCCGCATGACCCACTCGATCCCCGACAACTCGGGCCTGATCATCCGCACCCCGGTGGGCAACGTGGTCCACACCGGCGACTTCAAGCTGGACCCGACGCCGGTGGACCACAAGGTGAGCCACCTGGCCAAGGTGGCCCAGGCGGGCGCCGAGGGAGTCCTGCTCTTGATAGCCGACTCCACCAACGCCGAGCGGCCCGGCATCACCCCCAGCGAGGCCGAGGTGGCGGTGGCCCTCGACGCCGCCATCGGCGCGGCCACGGGGCGCGTCTTCGTGACCACCTTCGCCTCCCACATCCACCGCGTGCAGTCGGTCATTCGCGCCGCCGAGCGGCACGGTCGCAAGGTGGCCATGGACGGCCGCAGCATGCTCAAGTTCGCCAAGATTGCCCTCGAGCTGGGTTATCTGGAGGTCAAGGACCGCCTCTACACCACCGAGGAGATCAAAGACGTTCCCGACCGCGAGGTGCTGGTGCTGGCCACCGGCTCCCAGGGACAGCCAATGGCGGTGCTCAGCCGCCTGGCCTTCGGCCGCCACGCCAAGCTGAGCGTGGGCGAGGGCGATACCGTCATCCTCAGCTCCAGCCCCATCCCCGGCAACGAAGAGGCCGTCAACCGGGTGATCAACAAGCTCTACGACCTCGGCGCCAGCGTCCTCTACCCGCCGGCCTACAAGGTGCACGCTTCGGGCCACGCCAGCCGCGAAGAGCTGCGCTTTCTCTACAACCTGGTGCAGCCCAAGTTCTTCGTGCCCTGGCACGGTGAGATACGGCACCAAACCAACTTCAAGTGGCTGGCCGAGGCCATGCCCAAGCCGCCGGTCAAGACGATAATCCCCGAAAACGGCGACGTGCTCGAGCTTACCGCCGACGACCTCAAGAAGACCGGCAAGGTCAAGGCCGGCGCCCTCTACGTGGACGGCCTGGGCGTGGGCGATATTACCGACGACATTCTCGAGGAGCGCCAGGACATGGCCGCCGACGGCATCGTCATCATCACCGCCCTGGTTTCGGAAAACCCGGTG
>JALVWZ010000363.1 GCA_027023115.1 Thermaceae bacterium | reverse complement strand
GGTGGGAGGTAGGGTAGGCCGAGATTCGGCGCTGGACGTCTGGCTCTTGCAGTACCACCAAACCCCCACCCCGGCCCTCCCCAAAGGGGAGGGAGTGTTGTCTGATGCAAACCACTCGCTACTTGCCACTGTTTCGTCATTCCAACCAAGCGAGCTTTTGGCTCGCGTGAGCTGGGATCCAGACCGGCGCAGTCTCCGTCGCTCGAAACAATGGTGACGACGCAAATCCACTACCACGACTTCTGAAACGGCCCTGGACCCATCTTTCACCGCGGTGACGAGGGGAGGCGGTAAGGGGAAGCGAGAATAACGTGTTTGAACCTACAGCTAAACTCCAAAGAGCGTTTCAATCCAAACGCGGGCCAGGCGGGCAAAGATCAAGAGCCCACCAACCCAGACCCAGGCGGCCAGCGCCGAGTAGAAAAGGTAAGGACCGGCCGGAGCTTCTTCGGCCCCTAAAAGATAAGGGGTAACGTTCCGCACCACCGGGAACCAGGGAGCCAGCAACACCGCCCAGCGCCCGTAGCGGCGCAAAAAGGGCCTGATCCGTTCGATCAGGGCTGGGGGTATGCGTTTTTCCAGGAGCGAGCCCAAACGCCGCCCCCAAAAGAACCCGACCCACTGGCCGAGCATTTGCGCGCTGGCCAGCACGAACCAGAGCTCCAGCTCGAGAACGTCGTTCTTGGCCGCCAGCGCACCCAGCACCAGCACCAGCGTCGAACCGCCGGGCACGAAAACCCCGAACGGCAGCGCGCACCCCAAAAAGAGCAGCAGCCCGGCCCCGAGGACGGTCGCCAGGCTGCCGACGTCGAAGCTCACCGGCAAACTCCCCACCTGCGCAGGCCCCGGGTCTTGGGTTTGGACGGCTCGAGCAGCACCAACATCAGCATAACCGCGCAAAAGGAAAGACCGCTTCAGCGCAAAATGGCCAGCGCCCATCCGGTGGCGAAGTAACCAACCGCCAACAATGCTCCCGTCCACAGCACCGCCGCCAGCAGCGACCAAAAAGCGTAGCGGCGCGCAGGCACGGCGCCGGCCCCGGCCAAAAACGGCATCAGCGTTCGCACCACCGGCACGAACGGCGCCAGCAGCACCGCCAACCTGCCGTAGCGCTGCAAGAAGAGGCGCACCCGCCTCAAGTGTTCCGGCCTTATTCGCCGCAGGATGGCCGGCCCGCTCCTCCGGCCCCAGTAGTAACCGCTCCACTGGCCGAGTACGACCGCCAGCGCCAGCAGCGGCCAGAGCAGGCAGAGACTAAGCCTGTCTAGCGCGGCCAGCACACCCAGAGCCAGAATCAGGCTGTCGCCGCCGGGAACCACCAGCCCAAAGAGGGCCCCCGTTTCCAGGTAGAGCAAGAGGGCGCTCCCCAGGTAAGAGGCTTTGGCGGCGAAGTCGAGAGCGTTCATGACTTAAAGAGGTAAGCCACGTAGAGCAGGTAAGCCGCCAGCAATACCGCCCCCTCGCGGCGCCCCAGGCGCAGCCCGGTGTAGAGCAGCGGCCAGGCCAGCAGCACCAACCCCAGCATGACCGCCAGGTCTAGCAGCACCGCACCGCCGTCGGGGTGAATTGGCCTTACCAGCGCGGTAATGCCGAGGATACCCAACGAGTTGAAAACGTTGGAGCCAATCAGGTTTCCGAGGACGATATCCGACTCGCCCTTGCGCGCCGCCACCATGGCGCTGGCCAGCTCCGGCAGGCTGGTGCCGAGGGCCACTACGGTCAGGCCGATGACCCGGTCGGCCACGCCCCAGGCTCGCGCCAGCGTGACCGCACCCTCCACCAGCGCCGCCGCGCCCGCGGTGAGGAGAACGACCCCTAAAGTCAGTTGCAAGAGCGATAAAAACAGCGGCGGGCGGCCATCGCCAAACTCACCGGCGAACTCGGCCTCTACCGGCGGCGGCTCGCGGGCGTCGCGCAGCAGATAGAGCAGGTAGGCGGCCAGGCCGGCAACTAACAAAGCACCCTCGAAACGGCTCACCCAACCGTCGGCAATCACCACGAACAGCGCCAGGCTGACGCCAAAGAGGAACGGCATCTCGCGGTGGATGAAACGCGCCCGGGTAAGTAGCGGCCGCGCCAGCGCCGCCGCCCCCAGCACCAGCGAAAGGTTGGCGATGTTCGAGCCGATGACGTTGCCGTAAGCCACCGCGCTGCTGCCCTTGAGGGCGGCGGTCAGGGTGGCCGCCAGCTCGGGGGCGCTGGTGCCGAAGGCGACGATGGTCAGACCTATCACCAGCGGGCTGATACCCAGCCGCCGCGCCAGCGCCACCGACCCAGCCAGCAACAGCTCGCCGCCCCCGTAGAGGAGCAACACGCCAATACCAACCCAGACCCAGGCCACGGAGTAAGCGTAACACCCTCCGTATAATGGCGTGTGCGAGTTGGCTTCGTTACCGACGCTACCCAAGTTGGCGGCAGCGAGATATGGCTGACGCAGATCCTGCCGCTCCTACCCGAATTTGGGATCGAACCATTCTCGGCCATGCCGCCGGCGGCCCGCACCGCGTACATCCGCGATAAACTGCACGCTGCCGGCATAGAGGCGCTGACTTACACCGACCTGCGCCGCCTGCCCGCGGCCGACCTCTACGTGACCTCTACCTGGACGCCGGTAAACTTCCGCCGCATGCTGGTGGTGCTGCCCCGGCCGCGGGTGGCGCTGGTGCACGATTGGATGGAGATGTTCATCCCCGGCGGGGTCAACTACGTTTACCGCGCCGGCTACCGCCTCTTGCAAGCGCCGCTCCTGCGCCGTAGCGACGGGGTAATCACCGTTTCCAACTGGGCCCGCGAGCACCTGGAGCGGGCCCACAAGGTGCCGAACGTACGCGCCATCCACAACGGCGTCGATAGCGAGCGCTTCAGGCCCCCCAGCCCGGCCGAAAAGGCCGAATTGCGCCGGCAGTTCGGCTTTAGCGGCACGGTGGCGGTAATGCCCGCCCGCTTCGCGCTGGAAAAGAACCACCTGGCGGCGTTGCTGGCGGCGCGCGGCATCCCGGGGCTGACCCTGGCCCTGGCCGGCGCCGGCCCGCTGGAAAGGCAGGTGCGGGCGGCGGCCCGCTGGTTGGGGGTCGAAAACGCCGTGTTTTTGGGCATGGTCAAGGAGATGCCGCAACTATACCGCGCCGCTGACCTGCTGGTGCAGCCAACCTTCGGCGAGAACCAGTCGTTGGTTACGCTCGAGGCCATGGCCTCGGGTCTGCCGGTGCTCTCCAGCAACATTCCCGCGCAAAGGGAGCTGATAGACGACGGGGTGGAGGGCTGGCTGGCTCCCCCCTGGCCGCCGCGCCACCTCAGGCGCCGTCTTTTGGAGGCGCTGGCGGACGAGGATGAATTGCGCCGCGCCGGCGAGCGGGCGCGGCGGCGGGTGCTCGAGCGCCACACCCTGCCCAGCGTCGCCAGCTCGTTGGCGGCCGTACTGCGCGAGTTTGCCTAGTCGTAGGGTTCGAACACGTCCCCCCGACGCCACGAGGATCTTCCTTCGTCACCCCGGCGAAAGCTGGGGCGGAGTCGTTTTAGAGGTCGCGCTTGGGGCTTTGCGTCGTCACTACTGTTTCTTGCGACACGCGCGAGCGGCGGAGACTGCTCCGGTCTGGACTGGCTCACGCGAGCCAAAGGCCCGCTTGGCTGGAATGACGAAACAGCGGTATGCGGCTCGTAGCTTGTGGCCTGTGGAAACCCCCATACTACGTACTACCTGCCACGCACCACGTACTGCCCCCTCCCGGACTCTGTGAACGACGTGTTGGGAGGTTACGCCTAGCAGTCTCGCTCCTCCTGGTACAATCTGTTTCAAACAGCGTCGAGAATTCGGCTCCTGAGGGATTTTCGGCGGAAAGGAGCAGTATGCCACCTATACCCCGGCGTTTATTTTATTGGTCGTCGATCGCGGTTCTGCTGGCTGCTCTAGCCTCTTGCGGCGCGCCACAAAATACCGCCAGCGACACCACCCCACCCGCCCTAACCAGCCACGTTCCCGCCTCCGGCGCCAGTGCGGTTGACCTCGGGCAACCGATAACCCTCGTATTCAGCGAACCCCTGGCCGCCGCCAGCGTTACGCCCACGAACCTAAAGGTGCTCAGCGGCGGCGCCGAGCTGGGCTACCACCACGCCCTCAGCTCCAACGGCAAAACGCTGACCGTCAACCTGACCAGCTTCCCCGCCAGCAGCCCCGCGACTGTGGAGGTACGGCTTTCGGGGCTCACCGACGAGGCGGGCAACCCCATGACCACCACCTCGTTCAGCTTCGAGAGCGCCGATACCGCCGCCCCCGAACTGCAAAGCCACGTTCCCGTCGACGGCGCGACCGGGGTTTTGCTGGCCGATGAGATCGTGCTGGTCTTCAACGAGCCCATCGACCCGGCTTCCGTCACGCCGGCCACGGTGGTGGTTCGCGACGGCGCTGCCAGCCTTAGCTACGCCGCCTCGTTCAACGCCGAGCACACCCAGGTCCGGCTCAAGCTGCATAGCGCCCCGGCCAGCCTCCCCACCCATCTGGACGTGGCTCTGAACGGCGTCAAGGATGCGGCGGGCAACCCTGCCGCCGCCGGCTTTGGCTTCGATACCGCCGCCGAGTGGGCCGCGATGGGCAACCAACTGGACGAGGTCGCGAACAAGTACTCCCAGTACCCCATGATCGCCGCGGGCGCAGGCGGCTCCATTGTGGTGACGTTTACCGAGCCGAATAGCCATGGCGGCGTCAACGTCTTCGTCAAACGCTGGAACGCGCAAACAGGGAGCTGGGATCTCATGGGGGACGGTCCGGTGGACGGCGGCCCCACCAGCAGCAACCGCAACTATGCCGCCATGGCGCTGGACGACGCCGACCAGCCGCTGGTGAGCTACACCAACAGCAACGACGGCATGACCATCAAGCGTTGGGTCTGGCACGACGCAGATCACAGCAGCGGCAGCTGGCAACAGCTCGGCGGCGCGATCGCCGAGGCCGCCGGAGCGCAGGCTACCGGGGTGGCGGTCGGGGCCGACGGCACCATTGCCGTGAGCTGGTGGAACCAGGTAAGCGGCCAATACCACGTCCAATTGGCCGTCTGGAACGACGCCAACGCCAGCTGGGATCCGCTCGGCGCCGCCTATTCGCAGGGGGTTTCCACTCAGCCCTCTCCGGTCATCGTGGATTCCAATGGCGCTGTTTACTACGCCAAGCCCGTGGCTGGTGGAGTGGCGGTCAACCGCTGGGATGGCGCCGGCTGGCAGCAGCTCGGTACGGCCGTCAACCATCAGGACAGCAGCTCCAGCTCCAGCCAGTACCAGCTCGCCCTTGGCCCCAACGACGAGCTCTACTTTGCCAGCAACTGGGACAGCGGCACCCACGTGGACCGCTGGAACGCCGCCGCCGGGCAGTGGGACGCGCTGGGCGGCGCCATCGCCACCGAGGCCGGCGCGACCACCAGGCCGCTGTTTTTGGCAACGGACTCGCAAGGCGCGCCGCTGCTGGTCCTCTATCAGGATCTGCCTGGCGGGAAAGGCGGCTGGGTTATGCGCTGGAACAGCACCAGCTGGGACGCAGTGGGCGGACAAGCCTTTTCGCTGAGCAACTCCGACACCTGGCAGCGGGCTTCCCTGGCCGTAGACGGCAACGACCTGCCCCTGATCAGCTGGTACCAGGAGGCCGGCGGCAGCAGCGCCCACGTGCTGGTGGAGCGCTACAACGGGTTGGCCAAGTGAGCAGCTTTCGGCCGGGCCGTTTGACACCCGTCAGGCGCGCTCATATAATTTTGTAGCCAAACGGGCCGTTAGCTCAGTTTGGTAGAGCAACCGACTTTTAATCGGTTGGTCGCAGGTTCGAATCCTGCACGGCCCACCAGGTAACCCCCTCGTTCGAGGGGGTTTTTTCTGGCCCTTGCTTCATGACCAAAAGTCGTGCCTAAAATACTTGATATTACCAGTATCAAGTGTTATGCTTATGTACGGTCATAGGAGGAAATCATGAACCTGGAGAAATGGACACAACAATCTCGCGAAGCCCTGGCCCAGGCCCAGGTGCTGGCGCGTGAACTGGGGCACCAGCAAATAGACCTGCCCCACATGGTCGTGGTGCTCTTGCGCGACCCTTCCGGCCTGCCGAGCCGGCTACTAACGCGGGCCGGCCGCGACCCCAAGGAGGCGCTCGAGGCGGCTAATAAGGAACTGGCCAGCCTGCCCAAGGTGCAGGGCGCCGAGGGCGGCCAGTACATCTCGCAGCGGCTGGACCGCGTAATCAAGCGGGCCGAGCAACTGGCCGAACAGCAGGGCGATAAGTTCGTCGCCCTCGACATTCTGTTACTAGCAATATCCGAAGAGAACTTCCCCGGCCTGCCGCCGGCGGACGAGCTCAAGAAAATCATCGACGAGGTAAGGGGAGGAAGAAACGTGGAAAGCGAACACGGCGAGGGGACCTTCGAAGCGCTGGCGCAGTACGGCATGGACCTGACCGAGTTGGCAGAACAGGGCAAACTGGATCCGGTCATCGGCCGCGATGAGGAAATCCGCCGCACCATTCAAATCTTGCTGCGGCGCACCAAGAACAACCCGGTGCTCATCGGCGAGCCGGGCGTGGGCAAAACCGCCATCGTGGAGGGCCTGGCCCAGCGCATCGTCAAGGGCGACGTGCCCGAAGGCCTCAAGGAAAAGCGCATTATCGCCCTGCAGATGGGCTCGCTGCTGGCCGGCGCCAAGTACCGCGGCGAGTTCGAGGAGCGTCTGAAGGCGGTCATCGCCGAGGCGACCGCCAGCGAGGGGCGCGTGATTCTGTTCATCGACGAGCTGCACACCATCGTCGGCGCCGGTAAGGCCGAGGGCGCGGTGGACGCCGGCAACATGCTCAAGCCGGCGCTGGCCCGCGGCGAGCTGCGCCTGATCGGGGCGACGACGCTGGACGAGTACCGCGAGATCGAGAAGGACGCCGCCCTCGAGCGCCGCTTCCAGCCGGTGCTGGTGGACGAGCCGAGCGTGGAGGACACCATCAGCATCCTCCGCGGCATCAAGGAGAAGTACGAGGTCCATCACGGCGTGCGCATCTCCGACCCGGCCATCGTGGCGGCGGCGACGCTCAGCCACCGCTACATCTCCGACCGCCGTCTGCCCGACAAAGCGATCGACCTGATCGACGAAGCGGCGGCGCGGTTGCGGATGCAGCTGGAGAGCCAGCCCGAGGAGATCGACCAGCTCGAGCGCAAGAAGCTGCAGCTGGAGATCGAGCGTGAAGCGCTCAAGAAAGAGACCGACCCCGACTCCAAAGCGCGGCTCGAGGAGATCGAAAAGGAGATCGCCGAGCTGACCGAGAAGATCGAGGCCATGAAGGCCGAATGGCAGGCCGAGGTCGAGATCTTGAACGAGCTGCGCGAGAAGCAGAAAGAGCTCGACGAAATCCGCACCCAGATCGAGCTGGCCGAACGCAACTACGACCTCAACAAGGCCGCCGAGCTGCAGTACGGCGTGTTGCCCAAGCTGGAAGAAGAAGTCCAGCAGCTCTCCGAGAAGCTGAAGGACGCCAAGTACGTCCGC
>JALVWZ010000362.1 GCA_027023115.1 Thermaceae bacterium | reverse complement strand
AACGCTTCGACCTGCCTTAGCTTTTGTAGGCGTTCTTGGACGGCGGGGTTGTCGGCCCCAGCCTCCTCAAGCTGCTCGGCCTTTCTTGCCGCTCTCCATATCTCCTTGCCAACCGTTGTAAGCTGCACTTGGGGGACCTCCCTTCTAGTGTCGGTCCCCCTTATTTTTATGGGTCAGGGTGTCTCAGATGTGTTTGTCCGGGGACAGCCGGTGTAATTGGCCACTACAAAGGTTTACCGCTGAGACTCCCCACCCGGGGGACAGCCTGTAGCTATGGTCTATGAATACATCTCCCTCCCCTTCGGGGAGGTTTGGGCGCGGGTTTTGAAGTTGGCGAGTGGTCTCGTGGCCCGTGGGAACTCCGCCATACGCCGATTCGCGCGCTCCAATCGCGGCCTACCCACGTCCTACTTACGTTATCCAACTTCCCGCTTTGCACTGCCCAACGAACAGGACTGCGGCTTATAGCGTGCCTGAAGCGGCCCGCACAAAGCGGGCCCAACTCTACCGTCGGCCACCGACAGCGACCTTACTTCCAACCCTTCAAATCAACGCCGATACCGACTGATGCGTGTGAACGGCGCGGATCGCCTGCGCCAGGAGGGGGGCGGTGGAGAGAATCTCGTAGCCCTCGCCCGCCTCGAGCGCAATGGTATCGGTAAAGACCACCCGCTCGATGCCGATGTGCGAAAGATTGCTCCGCGCCGGGCCCACCAGTACCGGGTGGGTGGCCATCACCACCGCCTCCGGCCGCGCCCCCGCCGCCACCAGCGCATCCACCCCGCGGCGGATCGTGCCGCCGGTCGAAACGACGTCGTCAATCACGATGGGGCGCTTCTCAGCCACGTCGCCGATCACGTAGGTAACCTCGGTCTCGGTCGGCCCGGTGCGCCGCTTGGCCAGCATGGCCATCGGCAGGCCCAGTAGGTTGGAAAGCCGTCGGGCCTCTTCGGCCCGCCCGGCGTCGGGGCTGACCACCACCGAGTTCTCCTTGAGCCCCTCGCGCTCGATGTACTCGGCGAACAAGCGCACCGCCCGCAGGTGGTCAACCGGGATATTGAAAAAGCCCTGGATCTGCGGCGCGTGCAGGTCTATGGTAATCACCCGGTCGTAACCGGCGCGCTCGATCAGGTCGGCCACCAGCTTGGCGCTGATCGGCTCGCGCCCCACGCTCTGCTTGTCCTGGCGGCCGTAGCCAAAATAAGGCACCACCGCGTTTACGCGGCCGGCGCTGGAGCGCCTGAGCGCGTCGGCGTAGAGCAAGAGCTCCATCAGGTTGTCGTTCACCGGCGGCGCCGTCGGCTGAATCACGTAAATGTCAAAGCCGCGGACGCTTTCGCCCAGCTGCAACCGCACCTCGCCGTCGGGAAAGCGCTGCACCAACGACTCACCGAGCGGCAACCCCAGATAACCGGCAATGCTCTCCGCCAAGGGCCTGTTGGCGTTACCCGAAAATAGCTTCATACCTCCACCCCTTTTATCTCAATCTTAACCGTCGAGATGCGTCAGGGTGTCCTCCACCAATAGCGCCAGCCGTTGCGACACCTCCACCAAAAAGGCTTCGAACGCTCCCGGGGCGGCGGTATCGGCCGCGTCGGTGACCGCCCGCACCAGCGCCATCGGCACACCCAGCCGGCGCGCCGCCCACAGCGCCGCCGCGCCCTCCATCTCCACCGCGTCGGCTTCGAAGGTTTCGCGAATCCAGCGCGCCGTCTGCGGATCGGCCACGAACTTATCGCCGCTGGCGACCCGACCACGCACGTGGTGGTAGCCGAGCCTGGCGGCGCTGGCGTGCAGCGCGTCGGTCAGCCTTACGTCGGCGGGAACGAAGCGCTCGCCACTGTCCAGCTCGCCCGGAGCCCGGCCCAGCGGGGTCAGGTCCATGTCCCACTGCACCGCGTCGTCCGCTATCAGCACGTCGCCGGTGGAAAGCTGCGGGTTGAGCGACCCGGCCACCCCCAGCCAGACTGCCGCCGCCGGCTTGAAGCGCTCCGTAGCCCAGCCCACCACCGCGCCGGCGGCCGCCTTGCCAATGCCGCTTTCCAGCAAGCGCACCTCGCGACCGCCCAGCTCGCCAGCGAACACCGGCCAGGGGGCGGCTATCTCTGCGACGCCGGCCATGCGCTCGAGCACCGCCGCGGCTTCCTCGCCCTCGGCGGCCAACAACAATATCGGGCCGCTCACGCTAGCGCCCCTGGATCAGGATGGTTTCCTGAACGTGCAGGCCCTTTTCGAGCACGTGGCGCGACCAGAACTTGGCTTCTTCCAGGTCGTGGTCGCGGTAGTTGCCGCACTCGAGCGGGTTGGCCGCCGGCACCGGCCCCTCGTGGGCGATTATCTCGGCCAGCGCCTTGGCGAAGGCGTCCATCACCGCCTCGGGTTCTGGCTCGCCGATGATCACCGCGTAGAACCCGGTACGGCAGCCCATCGGGCTAACGTCCACGATTCCCTCCAGGTGGTCGCGCATCTTCATGGCGAGCAGGTGTTCGAAGGTGTGCATCGCCCCGGTGCCGATCACCTCGCGGTTGGGCTGGCCCACCCGCAGGTCCCACTTGCTAATCACCTCCCCGCCGGGGGTGTACTTAAGGTCCGCCAGGCGCACGTACGGCGCCTTTACCTTGGTGTGGTCTAAGTCGAAAGAGGCAACCTTGGCCATACTTCCATTCTAGTGCCGCCGCGATAGTCATACAGCTTCCTGTGACGGGCATCACACGAAAGAGCCCTTCGCGGCTGTAACCTTATTTCTACAATGGGTAAACAGGCTGAACCTCTAGCACATAGTGCGAACGCCTCCGGCGTCCCGCAAACCCTGCGTGACCACCTGCTGACCGTAGCCAAGTTGGCGAGCCAATTTGCGCAATACCTTGGCGAATCAGCGCCAAACATGGCGTATGTTCTAGGCCTTTTTCACGACTTGGGCAAAGCCACGAAAGACTTCCAGCGCTACCTGGAGCTCGCCTCCCAGGGGAAACCAGGCAAGACAGTTCCCCACTCCGTCTGGGGCGCGCTCATCCTGTGCAAATACCTGCAAGAATGTGGCTTTCCGCTTGCCTCGCTGCCCGTTCTAGGCCATCACGCTGGTCTGAAGGAGCCCGGGACCGCGGCGCTATCGCTCAAAAGCGACGAAGAGAAAGAGCCTGAAAAACTGCAAGAAGCCGCTTCCTTCTTCAACCGGATGCTCGCCCAAACACACTCTTCGGTTCCAGAAATCCAGCCGCCACAGCGGGGTCCGGCGGCCGCCAACCGCGCTAACGAGCTTTACCTGCGCTTGCTGCTCTCGGCGTTGGTCGACGCCGACCGGCTAGATACCGAGGCTCATTTTGATTCAAATATTGCAGGCCTCAGAAAAGGCTTCCCCAACCTCAACGAGCTATGGGGCAAGTTCGAAAACGACCAAAATCAGCTCATCGCCACTGCCGCCGACACTATCGTCAATAAAGTACGCAAGGAAGTTTACGATTCCTCTCTGGCGGCGGCTAGCCTGCCACCCGGCTTCTTTCGCCTCACGGTGCCCACTGGCGGCGGCAAGACCCGCAGCGGCCTCGCTTTTGCGCTCAAGCACTCCCTGAACAACGACCTGCGCCGCACCGTCGTCGCCATCCCTTACACCTCGATAATCGAACAAACCGCCGATGAATATAAAGAGATTTTTGGAAGTGATGCGGTTTTAGAACACCATTCCGCCTTGCAGCCGCCCGAGAACGAGAGTGAAAAGCCAAACCTCCTCAAGCTGCGCCTGGCCACGGAAAACTGGGACCATCCGCTCATCGTTACCACCACGGTGCAACTGTTCGAAAGCCTTTTCAGCAACCACCCTGGCCGGGTTCGCAAACTCCATAACCTGGCCCGCTCGGTCATTCTGATTGACGAGGTGCAAACCCTACCGCTCGAGCTGCTTCGGCCAACCCTCGATGTTTTACGTCAGCTCGTCGAGCGGTACGGGGCAAGCGTAGTTTTTTCCACGGCCACGCAACCAGCCTTCGAGCTTTCCGAACGGGTGCCCGAGTTCACCGGCGTGCAAATAACCGAGATTGTTCCCGACTATCCGCGGCACTTCGACGTTCTGCGGCGCGTGACTTACGGATACCGCAAACATCCCGAGCCTTGGAGCCAGATAGCTGCTGAGCTGGCTGGCAAACCGCAAGTCATGACGGTGCTGAACACTCGTAAAGACGCTATCGCTCTGCTCGATGCCTTGGGTGACGATCCGGCCGCCCTCCACCTCTCGACCTTGCTATGCGGGGCGCACCGCCGCCAGGTCCTAAGCGAAGTGCGGCAGAGGCTCCGTAGCGGGCGCGAGGTGCGGTTGATTAGTACGCAGGTCGTCGAGGCGGGCGTGGACCTAGACTTTCCAGAAGTCTGGCGGGCAATAGGCCCGCTGGACCGCATCGTACAGGCGGCGGGGCGCTGCAACCGCGAAGGGCGGCTGGACCACCAAGGCCGCGTTGTCATCTTTAACCCTGTTGAGGGCGGTAGCCCTCGCGGAACCTATCGCAGTGGGCTGGGCGAAGCTGAGGCGCTGCTGGCCAACCCCGAATACGGCCCCGAGTCGCTGCACCGCCCCGACATCTTTCGCGTCTACTTTCGCAAGCTCTTCGATATGTCCAATCTAGACGCCTACGGAATCCAGGATTTCAGGGATCAGTTCAACTATCCCGAGGTCTCCTCGGAATACCGCTTGATAAAGGGCGACACGGTTCCGGTGGTTGTGCCCTACGAAGATTCTATGGATAAACTGCACGCTTTCCTGGTTGTCCCCAGCCGGCTCGCTTGGCAACAGCTGCAACCGTATCTGGTCAACCTGTTCAGGTATGATGTGACGAAATATCACAACTGCCTGGAACAAGTGAGCGATAATCTTTATAAGTGGATTTGCAAGTACGACGAGGTTCGCGGTATTAGCGAGGACCTGGCCGATCCTGCCGATTTGGTCGTCTAGGGGGTGTTTGAAAGTGAACGAAACAGCCAAAGTACGCGTAAAGGTTTGGGGCGATTATGCGCTGTTCTCCAGACCCGAGTTCAAGGTGGAGCGTGTTAGCTACCCGGTCATAACCCCCAGCGCCGCCCGCGGTGTACTCGAGGCCATCTTCTGGAAACCGGAGTTCCGCTACCAGATAACCCGCATCGGCATCCTCAAACCCGGCCGGCAAACCTCCATTCTCCGCAACGAAATCGGCTCACGGCAGGGCAAAAACCCAATCGTTGTCGAACGCGACCGGCAGCAGAGAACGAGCCTCATCCTCAAAGATGTTGCCTACATCATCGAGGCCGATATTTACCTCCGCCCCCACGCCACCGACCCCGTTTACAAGTACACCGACCAGTTCCGCCGCCGCGTCGAGCGCGGGCAATATCACCACACCCCCTACCTGGGCACCCGCGAGTTCGCCGCGTTCTTTGAACCGGCAAGCGACGAAATACCTCCTCCACTTAATCTCGACGTCGGCACGATACTTTTCGACATCGCCTTTGTCGCAGATAAAAAACGCAAAGAACTCACCTTCAAACGCCCTGGGGAAGAAAGGCCAATTCCCGGCTATGTCCAGGCGCTCTTTTTCCATGCGCGTATAGCTAACGGATGGTTGGATGTGCCACAAGAGCTTTATCGGGAGTTGAGAAAACTGGAGGCCGCAAATGCTTAGGGCGTTGGTAGAGCTTGGTAAGAGACTCGAAAAAGACGGTCGCTTACCGCCACCAGGGTTCTATTACTACAAAGAGCCTATTCGCTGGCGCGTTCGCTTGCGACCAAATGGGTTCCTCTTGACCCCCATAGATCACGACGTAGCACGTCCATTTTCGGGACGTACATCGGGCATTCAACCCCACCTCCTTGCCGACGAAGCTGGCTATTCTTTGGGCGTTGAGCTGGACCCAAAGGGAAAACCCGACAAACGCGCCGCCGAGAAACACGCTGCGTTTATCGGCTTGCTCGAAGAATTTCTAGACTGGCCAGAGTTGAACGACCCCGATCTAAGAAACGAAGTGGTGTTGCTAATCGAGGGTCTTAAGGGTGGTTGGTTGCTATCCGATTCCAACCTTGGCAAAGTCACGTCGAAAGACTGGGTGGAGTTCGTTCCCGAAACCGGGCCTCTTCAAGACCAGCCCCTTTTTATGCATCCGCAATCCAGGGCATTTTGGGCCAAGAAACTCGCCGAACTGGCCGCCCCCAAAAACGGTCCAATCAAAGGAGAGTGCGCGGTCTGCCGCACTCCCGATGTGGAGCTGGTCGGCCGCATCCCCTTGGGCGTGAAGCTAGTCGGCAACAGCCCCCTAACCTCCTTTAACCAGCCAGCTTTTCCCTCGTACCATGCAGGGGCCGCACCCGAAAAGAGCAGCCATATCGGCCTGTGCTTCGACTGCGCCGATACCGCATCTAGGGCCTTCAATTACTTGAGCCAGTCAAATGACCATAGGATGACCCTCATTAGCGACCGGAATAAGCGCGATTCTCTAACCAACCAAATAGCCCTTTACTGGGTGAAAGCGCCCCTACCCATAGAAGCGGGCGCAAAATCATTCGACGCAGCAGGCCTGAGCGCGCTTCTCAGCGGCATCCTAAGCGGCGCAAAAAGGTCAGAAGACACTGAACAGCCCCGACCGACGCTTGCGCAGTTGCAGCAGCTCTTGGCCTTGCCCTGGAAACCGCTCGGCGCTGCGGTAGGCCTTGATGACTACGGCTTCTATCTGGCGGTCCTTTCTCCTAACATCGGCCGGATCGCTTTGCGAGAGTGGATTAGCACCTCACTAGCCGACGTAAAGCGCCACCTAACCGCGTTCTTGCGAGCCACCAGCATCACGTCTCCTTGGGGCGACCGAATAGAGCCACGCCCGCTGGCCGACCTTCTTCGCGCGCTGGACGCTCCAAACCCCAACTTATTACGTGGGCTGCTACGGACGGCGTATCTGGGGCAAAGCCCCCCAAAAGGCTTTCTGCAAGCGGCGACCTACAGAATGCGGAACGTGAAAGTTCTGCAAGAGTCCAAAGAAGTTTGGAACTTGTGGTCCCTGGCGGCGGCCATAAAGTTGATCCTGTTCTACGGCAAAAAGGAGGGGGAACGTATGGAAAGACTGGATCCGCAACGCAATACCCAAGCGTACCTATCTGGCAGGCTGCTCGCGGTGCTTGAGGAAGCGCAAAAGCGGGCTCAAGGTTTCAAAATAAACCGCACGCTTGTCGAGAGGTTCTATGGTGCGGCGTCCACCGCCCCGGCGGCAACGTTCGGGATGCTGCTGCGCACGTCGTCGGTATCGCACCTGCAAAAAGCGGGCTCGCTAAACCCGCTCGTCGAAGACATCCTTAGCTCCCTCGACACGGCCGGCGGCTTCCCAAAGACGCTCACCTTGGAACAGCAAGCCGAGTTCGCCCTGGGCTTCTACCACCAGCGCGCCGATTTCCGTAGCGGTTACGGAAAGAAAGATCAGGAGGAAAGCGATGAGTGAGCTGCACCTGGACCCTAGCAAGAGGCACGAGTTCGTTCTGCTCTTCGACGTCAAAGACGGCAACCCCAACGG
>JALVWZ010000361.1 GCA_027023115.1 Thermaceae bacterium | reverse complement strand
CCTGGACCAGTTTCGAGCAATGCACTTACGCTCATGCAGCTCTCGCAACCCAATCTGGCCTCTAGCGCCGACGTCAGTTCGCTGATCCGGCGCATTACCCCGCTCTCGGGGGGTACCCTGACCTACGGCAGGTGGGTGTATAACGAAACCAGCGGCAGCTGGGACCAAGACAATAGCTATACCGGCGACGATCTGATCTTGGTCTGGAGCTTCGAAGACGCGTCGAACGAGAGCCATGGCGCCCAGCTGACCGCCGACTGGAACTACCAAGGGCACGACACCGTAGACGCCAAAGACGTTGACGGCTCCATCGTTGAGCTGCCCACCGACGCCTACGTCAGCCTCAAGGTCGACGACAACGAGGTAGGCCACGTGCGCGGCCAGTTTACCTGGTACACGGGTTCCTGCGGCACCATCGCCGAGCCCACCCACGTGATCATCGACGGGCGCTTTGGCGTTAGCGACCACCTCGACCTCGACGGCATCGAGCTACAGATCTCCGCCACCCAGGTAATCTTCAAGGGCAGCATCAGCGCCAGCGCCGGCGGCGACAGTGGTAGCTTCTCCTGGAACCTGACCGCCAACGGCGCCGCCGTTCGCGTCACCGATTGCTTCATGGAGGAGTTCACCACCAACAACGGCAGCCTCAACCTGCAAAGCAGCGTGACCAAGAGCGGTCAGAGCGAAAGCTCTGAGTTCAACACCAACTTCACCGTCAACTACGATTCCACTAACACCCCCTCCTCGCTTGACCTCAGCAACGGCTACTTCAAGCTCAACGGCCAGACCGCCTTCATCTTCAGCGGCACACTCGACGACAGCAACGGCAACGGTATTCCCGGCGAGAACGTTACCGTCACCTTCGCCGACGGCAGCACCACCCTTGAAGAACTCATCATGAACAGCCATAACTAAACTGCGTCACTGGTATCGCGGGGCCGGGCCTTTCCGGCCCCGTTTTCTTGACAAACCATCCAGGTAGCCTCAAGATATTTAATGCGGCCGTGGAGGGTTGGCCGAGCGGTTGAAGGCGGCGGTCTTGAAAACCGCTGTGGGCGTCAGCCCACCGGGGGTTCGAATCCCTCACCCTCCGCCAAAAACCAGCGTGGAGAGGTGGCCGAGTGGTTGAAGGCGGCACCCTGCTAAGGTGTTGTACCCCTACCGGGGTACCGCGGGTTCGAATCCCGCCCTCTCCGCCAGCCTGCCCCCGCCGCGGCGGGGGCTTTCGTTTGCCTGTAGAATGGGGGCGCTATGGAACGGACATTCGCCATGATCAAGCCTGACGGCGTGCGCCGCGGTCTTACCGGAAAGATAATCCAGCGCCTGGAAGACAAGGGCTTTCGGATCGTCGCCCTCAAGAAGATGCGCATCAGCTTCGACCTGGCCGAGGAGCACTACGGTGAGCACAAGGAAAAGCCGTTCTTCAAGCCACTGGTGGAGTTTATCACCAGCGGGCCGGTGGTGGCGATGGTGCTCGAGGGCCCGGGGGCGATCGCCGAGCTGCGCAAGATGATGGGCGCCACCAACCCCGCCGACGCCCTCCCCGGCACCATCCGCGGCGACTTCGCGACGACCATCGACGAGAACGTCATTCACGGCTCCGCCAACCCCGCCGAC
>JALVWZ010000360.1 GCA_027023115.1 Thermaceae bacterium | reverse complement strand
TGCCCGCGGACGAAATAGACGCCTATGGGAAATATTCCCTGGCCGGCAGGTTCGTCATCTGGTGAGGTTGCGCTGCTTCCGCACTGCACCAGCGACAAGGCCAGAAGCAGTACGAGCGCCACAAACAAACTGCTCTTAACTTTTGCAACCAAGGCTCTAATCATACCATCTACAACTTACCATGTAGCTTGTGCACTATAGCTATGGGATAGTTCAAACGGCGTAGCGCGAGCGCAAACGGTTGGCTGCAGCCGACAAGCGGTCCAGGTCGTCCAGCCGCACGCCGCTGCTAAAGCCCCGCTGCTCCAGGTGCGGCAGAACCACCTCGGTGGGCAGGTTGCCCACCAGCTCGTCGCCAGCGAAGGGGCAGCCACCCACGCCGGCGAGCGCCCCTTCGAGCCAGCGCACGCCCGCGCTTAGCACCGCGTCCACCTTGGCCCGCACCTCGTCCGGATCGGGCCGGCTGTGCAGGTGAGCGCCCAGGCCGGAGGCTCCGTGAGCGGCGGTGACCGCCGTGAGCACCTCGTAAATCCGCTCTGCATCGGCTACGCCGTAGGTGTCGGCCACGGCGACGCGGCGCACGCCGAGCGCCCGCAGGTGGCCGACGAAGTCGACCACCATCTCCACGCTCCAGGGGTCGCCGTAGGGATTGCCGAAACCCATGGAGACGTAGACCACCAGCTCCAGTCCGCCGCTACGGGCACGCGCCAGCATGTCGGCGACCAGCGGCCAGGAGTCTTCGATGGAACGGCGGGTGTTCTTTTGCTGGAAAGTTTCGCTGATCGAGAAGGGGTACCCCACCGAGGTCAGGTTCGCGGCCGCCAGCGCCCGCTCCATCCCCCGCTCGTTGGCGACGATGGCCAGGTAGTCGCGCCCGGCGGGCGGCGGCAGCAGCTTCAAGACTTCTTCGGAATCGGCCATCTGCGGCACCCACTTGGGCGAGACGAAGCTGGCCAGGTCCAGGTGGTCGAAGCCGGCCCTTAGCAGCTCGCGCAGAAAGGCCACCTTTTCGGCGGTTGGGATTAAGCGAGGCAGACCCTGCCAGGCGTCCCGGGGGCACTCGACGTAGGCCACGCGCCCTTCCACGACCCCTCCTACACCTGGAAGACGCCCGTCTTGAAGGGCTCTTCCGAGTCGTCTAGGCTGACCGCCTCGAGCGCCCGGATCAGACGCTCGCGGGTTTCGTGGGGGAAGATGATCTCGTCCACCCACAGCCGCGCCGCGGCGTAGCGCGGGTCGAGGGTGGCGTCGTAGCGGTTCTTGATCTCCTCGTATAGGCGTTCCAGCTCCTCGGCGCTCGGCTCCTGGCCCTTGCGCTTCAGCTGCGCCACCTCGAGCTGCAGCAGGGTGCTGGCCGCCTGGGTGCCGCCCATCACCGCGTACTTGGCGCTGGGCCAGGCGAAGAGCAGCCGCGGCGCGTAGGCCTTGCCCGCCAGCGCGTAGTTGCCCGCACCGAACGAGCCGCCCAGGATCACCGTGATCTTGGGCACCACCGAGTTGGAAACCGCGTTCACCAGCTTGGCCCCACGACGGATGATCCCCGCCTCCTCCGAGGCCTTGCCCACCATGAAGCCGCTAACGTCCTGCAGGAAGAGTAGCGGAATGCGCATCTGGTTGA
>JALVWZ010000359.1 GCA_027023115.1 Thermaceae bacterium | reverse complement strand
AGCAGCGCCCGCCGACCGCTGGGCCCTTCGAAGACGTATTGCTGGTGCTTTTCTGTGGAAACGGTGAAGGCTTTCCGGCCGCTCAGCAGATAGCCGGAGGCGGCAAAGGACTGCTCCACCTGCCGGACGAAGACCGGCCGCAGCCGCCGCGCCAGGCCCTTGGCCACGTAAGCCTCCCACTCGCCGTAACCATCCACGCCGCGCATTTTAGCGATCAACTTCTGCACCCCCGGGCCGAGCGCCCGGTAGCTGCCGCGGGGCAGGCGCACCTGCGGATCCAGTTTGAGGGAGATGGCCGTTGCCGTTTGTACTTCCAGGAGGGTCTGCGCCGCCACCGGAGCCACCAGCAACGACCCAAGCAGGAGCAGGAAAATAGCCTTTCGCATATCGCCCGTATTCTACCGCTGGTCTAATCGAGCACCTCGGCCAGCACCTTCATTGCCCCCAAGGCGCGCGGGAAGCCCAGATATAGGGCGCTGTGGATTATCGTTTCCCGCAGCTCCCGTTCGCTGGCGCCGTTGGCCAGCGCCCCGCGGATGTGGGTTTTGAGCTCATCGGGGTTGCCCAGGCTGATGAGGGCGATTATTGCCAGCAGCTCGCGCGTTTTCAGGTCGAGCCCCGGCCGGGCCATGACCTCTTCGTAGGCGAACTCCTGAATATAGCGGGACAGGTCCTCGTCCACCTCGTCGAGCAGCGCCGCGATCTTCGCCGCGTGCTTGCCCCAAATCTTCTCGCGAACGCTCATGCTACCTCCAGTACTCGCCGCAGGTCGCGCTTTGGGTCGAGCGGGTCCACCAGCAGCGGCGCGATTCCCAAAGCCGCCGCGCCGGCGGCGTCGGCCTGGGGTTCGTCACCCACGTGAACCACTTGAGCCGGCTCCACGCCAGCGCGCTTAAGAGCCTCCTCAAAGATACGCCGGTCCGGCTTGGCGGCCCCCACCAGGGCCGAAACCACCACGTCCTCGAAGTAGCCCGCCAGGCCGATTACCTCCAGCACCTGCGGCAAGAGGCCGTCCCAGTTGGAAACTACTAGTAGCTTCCGGCCGCGGTCCTTGAGCTCCCGCAGGACTTCGTGGGCGTGCGGGGCCAGGGGCCAGATGGCGGGGTCGTTCCAGGAGTTCACCAACCGCTCGGCCACGGCGTCGGCGTTGGCAACGCCCAGGCCCTCGAGCAGGATGCGGTCGGTGTTGCGCCACAGCTCCAGCGCCCCTTCCAGGTCGCTTGCCGCCAGGTGGCGGCGGTTGTAGTAGTCGAAAGCACGCGGCCCCGCCTGGGCCAGCCGGCTCCAGTCGGCGGCCACGCCCCAGCGCTCCAGCGTCGGCCGCAGCCAGTGTAGCGGATTGGCCAGGATTAGGGTTCCCCCAACGTCGAAAAAGACGGTATCTGCCACGACTACATCGTACGCCAGCGGCGGGCACTTCGCTTGACAGCACCCAGGGCCTTATTTATGATGAATTCCGCTGCTCCGGCCTCCGCCGGGCGGTAAAACCAGCCTGGCCCCGTGGTGTAGTTGGTTAACACACCCGCCTGTCACGTGGGAGATCGCGGGTTCGAGTCCCGTCGGGGCCGCCAGAGGTGCCGAGGTAGCTCAGTTGGTAGAGCATGCGACTGAAAATCGCA
>JALVWZ010000358.1 GCA_027023115.1 Thermaceae bacterium | reverse complement strand
TGCGGCACGCCCTCGGTTAGCGCCAGGTAGCGCTTGAAGACGAAGCGCTGCCTGAAGGCGTCGGCCAGCTTTCTGAGCGCCTCTTCGTGCCGGGCGACCACGATTACGCCCGAGGTTTCCTTGTCGAGGCGGTGGACTATTCCCGGGCGCAACGGTTCGTCGCCACGTTCCACCCAGCGGCCCAGCACCGCGTTTACCAGCGTGCCGCTGCTCACCCCCGGCGCCGGGTGGGTGATCATCCCGGCCGGTTTGTTGACCACCACTATGTCCTCGTCTTCGTGGAGGATCTCGAGCTCCAACTCTTCCGGCTCCACCACGCCGCTCGGCTCCGGCGGCGGACTCACCTCCACCCGCTCGCCGCTGAGGCGCTTGGAAGCCTTGGTGACCACCCGGCCCTCCACCTGCACGTGCCCGCCACTAATCCAGGCCTGCGCCCGCGAGCGGCTAACGCCCATCACCCGGGCCAAGGCCTGGTCGAGGCGCTCTTCTCCGGCCTGAAACTCCTGCGGTTCACGCGGCGTCATCTTTCCATCTTAGCCCCCGCCGCCGCTTATGTCAGCCCGCCGCGCTCGGATGGCATTAAAGTTCGCCGCCATTACCTCGGCCAGGAGTATGAATCGTGTGCGCAAGGGGGTTTGAAACCCCATCTACGACGCAACAGGCAACTGCGCCTATGCGCGGGGTTGACGTCTTTGCCCTCTCGTCGCACCGCTCGGGGGCCACAATCTAGCAGCTTGGAATGAAAAACGCGGTTTGTATTAGCCAAGACGACGATATCTGCATCATCAGGACAAGAAGGCGGCGGCATGCAGCCGTTAACAAACGCTGTTGCCACAGGCCACACGCTACAGGCCACAGGCTGCAGCATCCCTCCCACCGGTAAAATACCCCCATGCGCCACGTAATCTCGCCCTACGACTCGCTGCCGCTGGACGACCCTTCATTTTGGGCCAATAAGTGGCGCGCCGGGCTTTTGACCCTCGACCCGGCCGTGGTCAACCCCCGTCTCGCCGCCCGTTCGCAAAAGATCTGGGACCCGCTGGCCCTCGGCAAACTGCCGGCCGCCGAGCTGCGGCACTGGATCGAAGAAGCGCTGGTGCCCGACTCGTGGTGGCAGGTGCTAGACGGAAAACCGGCGACCGGGGCCGAACGGCGCCGGCTCCTGAACGCGCGCGACCTGGAGGCGGTTCAGGACTTTGACGGCAATCGCTACGGCGTTACCGTGCGCCGCAGCGGCCTGCGCTCTTTGCCCACTTCCCGCCGTGGGCAAAAGCTGGATGACGAAGACGGCTTTGACCGATTGCAGCACACCGCGCTGGAGCCGCTTACGCCGCTGGCTCTCCTGCACCCCAGCCGCGACCGGCGCTGGTGGTTCGTGCTGGCTCCCGACTACCGCGGCTGGGTAAGAACGGCCGACGTAGCAACGAGCGAACGGCCGCGGGAGATTGCCGCCCTGCTCGAGAGGCAGGGACCGGTACTGCTGGAGGCGTTGGCCGAGCTAGCCGCTCCCGGGGGCGGCACGCCCCTGCAACTGGGCGACCGCCTGCCCGGCCTCGAGGGCGCCGAGATGCCCTTTCCGAAGCGGGGCCCCACCGGCGACCTGCAAGTTGGAACGGCCCGCCTGCTGGGGGAGCCGCGCCTGGCGGCGGCCTGGCCCGAGCTGGCTCCCAAAACGCTCTTCGAGGTGGCCTTTTCCGCCCTCGGCCAGCCCTACGGCTGGGGCGACCTGACCCCAAACGGCCCCGGCCGCGACTGCTCGCGCTACGTCCAGGACGTGTTCAAAACCTTCGGCTTCACCCTCCCCCGCGACGCCTCGGCCCAGTGCGCCGCCAGCGAACCGGCGCTGACCTTTGCGCCTGCCGAGGGCCACGCCGCACGCGCCGCCAGGCTGGCCCGGCTAAAGCAGGGGCCGGCCCTGCTCTGCATGCCCGGCCACATCATGCTCTACCTGGGCGAGGTAGAGGGCTGTCATCACGCGGTCCACTCCTTTTGGGCTTACAAGCGACCAGGCAAGAACGGTGAGGAAACGGTGCCGGTGCGGCGGGTGGTGGTTACCAGCCTCGATCTGGGCCGGAACACCTCCGATGGTTCACTGCTGGAGCGGCTGACCGCGGTCAACCTTCTCTAGCGCCCTTACCAGGTGGTAAAGCGCCCGGTGGCGTGGCAGCTCCAGGCCCAGCTCGCTCCCCCAACGCAGCAGCACTCCTGTTATCTCCTCTATCTCGGTCCGTCGGCCGGCGCGCACGTCGGCCAGCATGCTGCTGGTGTTGGCTGCGGTGGCGCGTATTACCCCGCCCACCAGCTCGAGCAGCTCCTCCTCGCCAACCGCCAGCCCCCGCGCCTGCAGGACCGGCGCCATCTCGCGCACCAGCTCGCCTACCAGCTCCCAGGCGGGAGGCTCCAGCAAGGCACCCGTGGGCCGGTTGAGCACCGCCGTGAGCGGGTTGATGACCAGGTTTACCGCCAGCTTGCGCAGGCGCACCGCCGCCAGCTCGGAGCTCGCCTCGGCCGGCAGGCCGGCGGCGCTGAGCGTCCGGGCCAACTCTTCGAACCCGGGCGGCAACCAGGTATTGCCTTCCGAAACCAACCGCACCGCGCCGTCTTCTTCGAACTTGGCGGCCACGGTGCTAGCCCCCTGCCGTACGGTCGGCGGCAACAGGTCGTCAACCCAGCCGTTTTGCAGGCTGACCGCCCCCGCGGTCGCCAGCCGCGCGGCCGTGCGACCAGCCTCCACCGTATCGGGCGTCTTTACCAGCACTACGGCCCAACGCGCCCGCGGAGCGCTTTCGGGGCCATACGCGTTGGGGAAGACGTGCACTTCCCCGCCAGCCTCGCGCAGCCGGTAACCGGCGCGCAGCGCCGCCGCCCGCTCTTCGCTGCGAGCCACCAGCGCCACCTCGGCCACCCGCCCCAGGCGGGCGGCAAAGACCCGCCCCAACGCGCCGGGGCCGATTATCGCGACCTCGTACTCACTCTTTCCCGTAGAGCCCCTCCAGCTCTTCCGCGTCCATCTCGTAGGCATTTTCGGCGGCCGGGAACTCGCCGGCGCGCACCTCGGCGGCGTAGGCGCTTATAGCTTCTTGGATCAGCTGCCCGCCTTCCAGGTAGCGCTTTACGAAGCGGGGCTTGAAGCGGTCGAAGACGCCGATCAGATCGTGGAAGACCAGCACCTGACCGTCGGTAGCCGCCCCGGCACCGATGCCGATGGTGGGCACGCGCAGACGCCGGCTGGCGAGCTCCGCCAGCTGAGCCGGCACCATCTCCAGCACCACGCCCCACACGCCCGCCTCCTCCAGGGCCAGAGCGCCTTCTAGCAGCTTGGCGGCCTCCTCACGGCCGCGCCCCTGTACCTTGTAGCCGCCCAGGCTGGCGGCGGTCTGCGGCGTCAGGCCCACGTGCCCCAGTACCGGCACGCCCGCCGAGACGAGCGCCGCGACGACCTCGATTTTGGGCCCCTCGAGCTTGACCGAGTCGGCGCCGCCTTCCTTGACCAGCCTTTCGGCGGCGGCCAGGGCCCGTTCCGGCGTCGCGTCACTCAGGTAGGGCAGGTCGGCCACCAGGTGCACGTCCGGAGCGCCGCGGCGCGCCGCCTTGGTGTGGTGCAGCACCTCTTCCAGCGTCACCGGCACGGTGG
Source organism: Thermaceae bacterium (assembly GCA_027023115.1). GTDB lineage: Bacteria > Deinococcota > Deinococci > Deinococcales > Marinithermaceae > Oceanithermus. The sequence continues at coordinate 3,897 of JALVWZ010000358.1, read as the reverse complement.
AATCGTAGCCGAGCACCACCATCCCCAGTGAGTCGCCCACCAGTAGCACGTCCACGCCCGCCGCGGTCGCCAGCTTGGCGGTGGGATAGTCGTAGGCGGTGAGCATCACCAGCGAGCCGGGGCCCTTTCTGCTCTTCAGTTCGGGAATAGTCAGTCTGGCCACGCCCGTATTCTAATCCACGCCAAGTTCGGCAAAAATCCGCTCAAAACGTGCTCTTTCCGCGTCGAAGGGGCCGCCTGGCGCAAACTCGCCGCGGTAGAGGTGACGCACGAAAGACCTCAAAGCGGGGCTTTGCCCCACCTGCTGCGCCGCCGCAGCGGCGGCCCGCAGCAGCGCCGCGTCCCACCAGACCCCGGGGAGCGGGGCGGCCGAGTAACCTGCGGGGCTCGAGCGCACCCACTCTTCTCCCAGACCCGCCCGCAGGTGGTGCACCGCCAGCTGCAGCCTCTTGCGGGGCCGTTTGGTGTCGGCGAAGAGCTCGAGCGGGTCGTGCTCCGGCCGCAACCACAGCCAAAGCAGGAGCCAGCCTTCCTTGGCGGTCGGCAGGCGCAGCTCGCCGCCCGCGAGCAGGCGAAAAGCGCCAAAACCATGAACCCGCACCGCCCCGTAGCCGAGCGCCAGCCTTTCCAACAGCGCCGCGCCGGCGCGACCGTGCTGCGTCGCCAGCAACCAGACCGGCAACAAGTCCGGCTCGAGGGCCAGCGGAAAAACGTCCTCCTCGAGCACCCAGGCGGCCGCTTCCAAAGCCGCCTCGGCCCCCAGCCCGCCGGCCCGCACCCGCCGCGCCCGCGCCAGCTGCCGGTGGTACTCGCCCCCGGCCTCGCCAGCCGCCGCTTCGGCCCTTTCCAGCCAGCTATCGGCCTCTTCCGGTAGTAGCAGCGCCCGCTCGAGCCAAACCAAAGCCAGCTCCAGCGGGCTGCCGCCCTCGGCGAAGTCGCGTTCCGCCCGCGCCAGCGCGTCGGCGGCGGCCGCGTAGGCCCCGCGCTTGCGCGCCAGCACTGCGTTTCCCAACCACAAGAGCCCCAGTCCGTAACGGTCGCTAACCGGCTCGAGCACGCCCTCGGCCCGCCGGTAACAAGCCTCGGCGTCGTCCAGCCAGTCGGACTCCAGATAGAGGTCGCCCAGATTGAGCAATGCATACCCGCCGGCGCGGTAGTCGCCGCTGGCCTGCGCCTGCTCGCTGGCTTGGCGAAGAACTTGGTGCGCCTCCTGCCAAAGGCCCAAAAGGCGCAGCGCCTCCCCCAAGGAAAGCAGGGTGTTGGCGCGGGTCAGCGGTCCCGCCCCACGCTTCAACTCCAGCGCCTCCCGGTAACGCCGCACCGCCTGCCGCAGCCGCCCCGAGTGGTGCAGGGCTATACCCAGGTTGTGCTGCACCTTGGCCAGCACCTCCACGTCGCCCGCCGCCTGCGCCAGCGCCGCGGCCTCTTCGAGCACCGCTACCGCCCGCCTGAAGTTACCGTCACGTATCAGGGCCGCCCCCATGCCAGCCAGCATCTTGTAGCGCAGGTCGGTGGCGGCATCTTGCAACCCCCGCTCGAAAGCCGCCACCGCCTCGCGGTAGCGACCCATGTGAATCAAGACCGTACCCGCCACGTCCAGCGCCAGCGGCGCCGTCGCCCCGCTCCGTCCTGCCGCCCACTTGGCCAGCGCCAACGCCTCTTCCAGCTTGCCGCGGCTGCGCTCCGCTTCGGCCACCCGCACGGCGCCCAAGGCCGTGCGCGCGCCTTCGGGAAGCTCGCTCCAAAAGTAGACCACCCGGTCGTACTCGCCGGCCCGCAAGAGCCGCCCGGCAAGTTCCTCGAACGCCCGGCCCGCTTCGGGGACACCGTAGTTCAGGTAGGCCAAGAACGCCGCCTCGGGATCCAGCTCGAGAGCCGCCGTCAGCAGGGCGCTCACTTTTTCGTAAGGAGGAAAACCGCGGCTAACCAGCAAATACTCCCGCAAGGCCCCGAGCAACGTCACCCTCCCCTCGACCAGCAGAACCCAGCCGCCGCGAATGAGCTCGTCCAATCCGGCTCCGAACCCGCTTGATCGCAACGCCGCCTCCGGTAGCGGACGCAGTAAATAACCCAGCAGGTCTTTAGCGTTGGGACTAAGCCGGTCTAGAAACGTTTCGATATAGCCGCGGAGCGGCTCGCCGACCGGGTCGCAAGAACCGGCCTCCAGGCCGCGCCGCGTCAGCAGCGGCCAGCCGTCGAGCCTGGCGGCCGCCTCGTCAGCACAGTCGGGCCGCCCTAGCCGCCGCGCCAGCTCGACCACCTCGGCCCGGGTGAAGGCCAGCGACTCCGGACCCAACAAAAGGGCCTCCGCAGGAACAAGGCGGGGCCTTTGCGGCAACGCCAAAATCTGGCCCGCCAGCGCCGCCGCGGGCTCGCCGGCCAAGTCGAAAGCTCCTCTCTCCGGCCGCCACTCGTCCGCGTAGGGCAGGTCCAAACTGCGGGCAATTTCCTTGAGCAAGAGCGTCTTGCCAAAACCCGGTGGCCCCCAGACGACCACCGGCCCCTCGGCCAGGTGGGCGCGCACGCGGTCGAGCAGGACCTTCCGATAAATGTAGCCCGAAGCCATCTTTAAACCGTAGTTTAACCAAAACGATCCTAGAAAGAAAATGACGGAGGTGAGCAAGTTGTTGAGGAAGTTTTTAGTAACCACACTTCTGCTGGCTACGGTGCTGGCTGCCTGTAATGGCCGGACGCCCAACAACGGCGGCAACGGCGGAGGCGGCTCTAATAACGTAGATATCGAAGAAGCCTACGCCGCCATTAACGCCAGCCAGGCACCGTTGTACCGGGCCTTCGTAGCCGCAGGTCAGGCGAGCATCGCAACAAACGGCCAGTTCCCGGCCCCGCCCATCTTCCTGCCGGCTCTGGTTCCGCTCGGAAGCGGCGCAAACGCCCCTGCCGCCCAGGGCTTCGACTGGTCCTGCAGCGGCGTGCAGAGCTCGGGCGACCTGAGCGACCCCGACCACGACGGCATCCCCGCCGACGCGCACTACACGGGCCATTGCGCCGTCAGCGACCCCCAGTCGGGCACCATCAACTGGACGCTCGACTTCTACATAGCAGACGCCGCCAACGATGACCCTCTCGCCGGCTTCCGCTCCCACGGCAGCGTAGTTTGGGAAGCCATTGGACAGGGGAAGCTGACCTGGACCATCACTCATCACGACGTGGTCAAACAAGCGAACAGCGCCGCTTACGACCTGACCTACGAAGGCGGCTGGCGGTACGAAGACTACCAAGACAGCAGCAACGACGGCAGCATCAGCTACGACCTCGGCGGCACCTGGACGCCCGACGACCCGAATGCTGCGAACTTCATCGACCTCTGGGGTAGCGGCACCCTCGCCTTGGACGGCAGCGTGACCTTCAAAGACAGTAGTTGCACCGCTACCGCCGATCTAAGCTTCAACCTGCACTTCGACGCCAACGGCTGCGCCGACCACGGCAGAGTCAGTTACAACGGGCAAGACTGCGATGGTCACGCCTGCAACGTTAGCGCCTCCTGGCAATCGTGTAACGAAGTCCCTACCGTTAGCGGCGGTTGCAATTAGAATTGCTACGCCAAGCGCGGGCCGGCCCAGCCGGCCCGCATTATTACGCAGAAATATAAGTACTCCAGGCACAAGGCTACTTTTTATTCGGCAGTCAAAATGCTATTCTGCTGATACGTTATGTTCGGCAAGACCGATGCGGCCCACAACGAAATACTAGATTTTTGGAACAGCTACTACTGGCTGGCAATGTGGGCCTCGCTCGCCATTGCCGCATTTGTCCACGTGGCGGGCCATCACCCGGTAGACCTTCTTTACGACCTCCTCTTTGCAGGCTGGACGGCAGTCGCGCAGCTATTGGCGCTACGCTGGCCCGCGCATGCCAGGATGCTGCACGCCCTCAGCG
>JALVWZ010000357.1 GCA_027023115.1 Thermaceae bacterium | reverse complement strand
TCGTGCCAGCGGGCCACCTGGCGCACGGCCTGGGTGAGGATCTGCCGGTCGAAGCCGACGCTGAGCCCCGCCTCGGCGATGATCGGCAAAAACTCGTCGGGGAAGATCTGGCCGCGGCTGGGGTGCTCCCAGCGCACCAGCGCCTCGAGCCCGCTCACCTCGCCGGAGACGACGCTTTGGATGGGTTGGTAGTAGAGGGTCAGGCTGCCGCTGTGTAGGGCGCTGCGCAGGTCGGTCTCGAGGTCGAAGCGATCCTGGGTGTAGACGTTGAGCTTGGGCGAGTAAAAACGCAGGGCCACGCCGTCGTCCTTGGCGCGGTACATGGCGATGTCGGCGTGTCGCAAAAGTTGCTCGAAGGTGGTGCCGTCTTGGGGGAAGAGGGCGATGCCGGCACTGCCGGAAACGTGGATACGATGCTCGCCGAGGGTAAAAGGGGGGCGCAGGGCGTGCACCAACCGCTGCGCCAGCTCCAGCACTTCTTCCTCGCTGGCACGGAACGCCAGCATACCGAACTCGTCGCCGCCCAGGCGGGCCAAGGCGTCTTTCGGGCCCGCTTCGCGTTCCAGGCGCCGCGCCACCTGAACCAGCAGGGAGTCGCCAACGTCGTGGCCGAGGGTGTCGTTGACGTTCTTGAAGCGGTCCAGGTCTATGTAGATGAAGGCGAACCCGGCGCTCTGTTCCTTTATGGCGGCCTCCACCCGTTCGCGCAGGCGGCGGCGGTTGGCAAGACCGGTAAGGGCGTCGTAGAAGGCCATTTGCTCTATCTGCGCTTCATAGACCTTGTGCTCGGTGATGTCGCGGGCGCTGAGGAGGATACCGCGAATGGCCGGGTCGCCAAGGAGGTTACGGCCACGGGCCTCAATCCAGCGGACCTCGCCGGAAGCGCTGCGAATGCGGAAGCTGACGTGCAAGCGCCGCTCGGGTTTTTCCAGCACCGCCGCCACCGCCTGCCGCAGCCGGCCGCGGTCTTCGGGGTGGACGGCGCGCATGATGGTCAGGCCCGGCAACCGCTCCGCCGGATAGCCCAGCGATTCCTCCACCGCCGGGCTGATGTAGCGGATGCGCAGGCGTTCGTCGAGAACACAGGTGATGTCGGTGGTGTTTTGCAGGATGGTGCGGAAGCGCTCCTCGCTGCGCGCCAGCGCCTGTTGCAAGCGTCGCGACTCGGTAACGTCGCGCATGAACCAAACACGGCCGCCGGGGGTCTCGCTGCTCATTAGCGGCGCCGAAGAAACCTGCAAGGAACGACCGTCCTTTAGCTGCAGGTCGAAGTGCATCGTTCTTTGCGGGTTCTCGTGCAGCTCCAGTAGCACTTCGGCAAAGCTCTCCGGGTCGCGGGTGTGGCTGGTCAGGAACGACAGCCCGGGGCCGCCCTGATCGTTCACGTCGTCGCTGCCCAGGCCCCAGATCTCCAGAAAGCGGCGGTTGAAGAAGAGGGGCCGCCAGGAGGCGTCCACCGCCAGAATGCCGTCGCCCGACGATTCGTTGATGCGCTCGAGCAAAGAGCGTTGCAGGCGCAGCTCGCGGGTACGCTCCACCCGCTCGATGCCGGCGGTCAGCGAGGCGGCGGCGGTGCGCAATACCTTGACGGTCTCGCGGCCGAAGCGGTGGTTGCCTTCGGG
>JALVWZ010000356.1 GCA_027023115.1 Thermaceae bacterium | reverse complement strand
ACCGCCAGGTAGAGGAGGAAGAGGATGGTGGACATGTACGCCTGCTGCGGCATCAGCGGCACGCCCAGGATGCGGCCCGGGGCCACCTTCTTGGCGTAGGTCGGCTGGGTGTGCTTCTGCTTGACCATCACCAGCATGTGCAGGCCGAGGGTCGCCATCAAAAGGAGCGGGAACCAGAGGACGTGCAGCGAGTAGACGCGCGGGATCGAGTGGACGGTGGGGAACTCGCCGCCGAAGATGACCTGCGAGACCCACTCGCCAATGTAGGGGATGGAGGTGCCGATGCCGTAACCGATGCCGGTCGCGGTGGCGCTGAAGGCGTCGAAGGGGAGCGAGTAACCGGTGAAGGAGGTCAGGATGGCCAACACCAGGAGCAGCAGGCCGATGAACCAGTTGATCTCCCGAGGCCGCTTGTAGGCGCCGGAGATGAGAATGCGCAGCAGGTGGATGAAGGCGGAGGCGATCATGATGCTTGCCGACCAGTGATGCACGCTGCGCAGAACCGCCCCGAAGGGGAGCGAGTCGATGTAGAGGACCGAGGCGTAGGCGGCGGGCAGGCTCTTACCGGCGACCTTGACCATCCGGATGGAGGGTTCGTAGTTGAAGGTCAGGAAGATGCCGGTGATCACCAGGGTAACGAAGGCGAAGAGGGCGATTTCTCCAATGAAGTAGGAGTGGTGCACCGCGAACGCCTTGTTGAGGAACTTCTTGTTGAAGCGGGTCAGGTTGAGTCTTTCGTCAAACCAGCGGTACATGGCCACCTCCTAGACGGCGCAGCTGCCTCCGGCAGCCGTGGTGCCGGCCAATACGCCCGGTGGGCTGGTAAAGCCGCCGGCTACTACTGGCTTGTTGCCATCGGCCCGAATGGGCAGGGTGGGTAGCGGACGCGGTGGCGGCCCCGCGACCACCTCGGCGCCGTGCCGGGGGTCGAAGAGGCCCTTGTGGCAGGGGCAGAGGAACAACCCCCGAGAAGCGTCCCACTCGCCGACCGTGCAGCCGAGGTGGGTGCAGATGGCCGAGTAGCAAACGGCGCCATCGGCGGAGTACTTTTTTACCTCGTCGTCCAGCTCGTCCGGCTTGAGGCGAATCAGCAAAACCAGGTTGTTCTTCTCGCCGCTCTTGATGACGCCGGTCTTGGGGTCTTTGGGGTAGGCGAGCACTGCTGGACCCTCGAGCGGCAGGTCATCGAAGGTGACGACCTTGCCAGCCTTGTCGCCTACCGCGAACGTCAGCAGGTCGCCTTCTTTTGGAGGCTCAGTTTCCGGAGAAACTTCTTTTTTGGGGCGCAGGCTGACCACCGGAGCCAGCAACGAGAGGCTGCCGATTCCGAGGCCCACGCCGATGGTGGCGCCCACGATGGCGCGCCGGGTGGCGTCTGTCTTCTTGCTGCTCATTACCAGGGCACCTCCGAGTGCTCGTCTTCGGCGATTACCACCTCGGCGACGAAGTACTTCTTGTAGATCATCAGGATCGCGGCCATGTCGAGGAGGATGTAGCCGGTCAAACGGCCCGCGAAGCCGTAGGAAACGGGGCCGGTGTTGGCCCAGTAGATGACCGTCTGCACCAGCAAGCCGGAGAGGGCCACCAGGATTATGACCAAGGTGGCGATGGTCACGCCGGCCCAGA
>JALVWZ010000355.1 GCA_027023115.1 Thermaceae bacterium | reverse complement strand
GCTCATCGAACTGGCGCGGCACCTCAAAGTAGGCGGTTACCTGGGCATATTCACCGGGATGACCGCCAATGGCGATACGCTACTGGAGCACGTCGCCGCTGAAAAGGCCGCTATCCGTGGAGTCGCCCTCGCCGAGGCGGCGATGGACCCCATCAAGAACATGGACCCGAACAACATCCCCAAGATTCGCCATAACCTGGTCTATCTGATGGGGCCGCTACTGGAGGCGCTCGCCAAGACCAACCCCAAGGACGCCCCCAAGGTGAGCATGTTCGGGGCTCTCAAGTACCTGGGCGACCCCGGGGTCCAGAAGGGCCTCGGCTTCTTGCTGACCCTGGCCAAAAACCTGGGTCAGGCCATGGACGAGTACGAGGCCAAGTAGGTCTCGTCTGTACCGGTAAGCGGCCGCTAATGTGGCCGCTTATCTTTTGGTACAATGCCCCATGCACAAGCGGTTTTTGCTACTGGCGGTCTTCTTGCTGGCGATCTGCGGCGCCAGTTCGCCTCCGGCTGCGAACGGGCCCGTCCTGGCCGGCTGCCCGGTTTTTCCCGCCGACGACTACTGGAACACCCCGGTGGACGGCCTGCCGCCGCTGGCGCGCTCCAACGCCTACGTTGCCGCCATCGGCGCCGACGCCGGCGTCCACGCCGACTTTGGCTCGGGTCTTTACGAAGGCTCGCCCATAGGTATTCCGTTCAACTTGGCGAATGCCGCCACCCCGCGCAGCCAAGTTGGCTTCGACTACGCGGGCGAAAGCGACCCGGGGCCCTACCCCATTCCGCCCAATCCGCTCATAGAAGGCGGCTCGGACCGCCACCTCCTGGTGCTGGAGCGCAGCTCCTGCAAGCTCTACGAGCTGTACGACGCCACGCCCACGGCTTCGGGCTGGCACGCTGGCAGCGGGGCTGTATTCGACCTGCGCGGCTACCGGCTGCGCCCCGATGGCTGGACCTCGGCCGACGCGGCCGGGCTGCCTATTTTGCCGGGGCTGGTGCGCTACCAAGAAGTAGCAGCCGGAGAAATCCGCCACGCCATCCGCTTTACCGCCCCGCGCACGCAAAAGGCCTACGTGTGGCCGGCGCGCCACTACGCCTCGAACGACTCAGACCCCAACCTGCCGCCCATGGGCCTGCGACTGCGGCTGCGCGCCGACTTTGACGAAAGCGGCTTTGGGCCGCAGGCGCAGGTGGTAATCAGGGCAATGAAGAAGTACGGCATCGTGCTTGCCGATAACGGCTCCGCTTGGTATATAAGCGGCGTCCCCGACGAACGTTGGGACAACGACGACCTGCACCAGCTGGGCCGGATCAAGGGGCGTGACTTCGTGGCCATGGACGCCTCGCGCCTGATGATTGAGGCGGACTCGAGCCGCGCTAGGCAAAAGTAAAGCGCTCCGGACTTTCCGGAGCGCGCTTGGCGGGCCGCGGAGGACTCGAACCCCCAACCCCCGGTTTTGGAGACCGGTGCTCTGCCAGTTGAGCTAGCGGCCCCTACGCAACGGCGATTCTAGCACGCCGCCCCAAGGCGGGCAAGTTGTTGTAATTGGCCACTACATCTGAGACTCCCCGCTTCGGGGGAACCGGCTGATGCGCTGAGGAGGGGTTGAAACCCCTCAACAGGTAGAGGC
>JALVWZ010000354.1 GCA_027023115.1 Thermaceae bacterium | reverse complement strand
CATTATGCTGCAATTAGCTGGTATTTCTGGACTTTTCGTAAAGGTCCGAGTCGTTCGTGAAATGGAAAACTGGTCAGAGTGCGGCAACACCGGGCGGAGTACGTTAAACTTGCCCTGTGATTGTTGCCGAAGCAGTAGAAGCAGCCCTTGCTGCCAAAAAACCGCTGGTTGCCCTCGAGTCCACCGTGATAACCCATGGCCTGCCGGCGCCGGTGAACCTGGAAACGGCCCGCCGGCTCGAGGCGGCCGTCCGCGCCGAGGGAGCGGTGCCGGCCACCATCGGCATCCTGGCCGGCGAGGTGCACGTGGGCCTCTCTGACAGCCAGTTGGAGGAGCTGGCCACCCGCAGCGACGTGGAAAAGGCAAGCCTCTGGAACCTGGCCGCGGTGGTCGCCCGTAAGCAGTGGGGCGGCACTACCGTGGCGACCACCGCCCACCTGGCGGCGCGGGCCGGAATCCACGTCTTCGCCACCGGCGGCATCGGCGGGGTGCACCCTCTGCCCTACGACGAGTCGAGCGACTTGCTGGCCCTTTCGCGCACGCCGGTGGTGGTGGTCTCGGCCGGACCCAAGAGCATCCTCGACCTGGCGGCGACGCTGGAGCGGCTGGAGAGCTACGGGGTGGGCGTGGTCGGCTTCAAGACGATGTACCTGCCCGCCTTCCACTCACCCGACTCCCCCTACGAGCTGCCGAGCACGGTTTGGAGCGAGGCCGAGGCGGCCGCCGCCTGGCGGGCGGCCCGCGAGCTGGGTCTGCCGGCGGCGACGATGGTGTTCAACCCGGTCAGCAAGGGCATTCCCTTTGCCCAGGTGCAGGCCTGGGTGGACCAGGCCAACTCCGAGGCCCGCGCCGCCGGCATTGGCGGCAAGGACCTGACCCCCTACCTGCTGCGCCGCCTCAGCGAGCTATCGGACGGCCTCAGCGACGAGGTGAACCTGCGCCTGCTCGAGGAGAACGCCCGCCTGGCGGCGCGGATAGCCCGCGAGCTGCTCTCCGTCTGAGCGGTCGCGCTAAGATAGAAGCGTATGTGCGAAATAGGCGGGATGCTACGGGTTGCCCGAGAAGAAACCGGGCGCTCCCTGCGCGACTGGGCCCGCGAACTGAACATCAAACGCGACTTTTTGGCGGCGCTCGAGGAGTGCCGTTTCGAAGACCTGCCGGAAGCGGTGCTGGCCAAGGGCCACCTGCGCCGGTATGCCGAAGCGCTGGGGCTGGACCCGGAGCCGCTGCTGGCGCAGTACCCGGTGCGGCCCACCTTTACGCCCTCCGACGTGATCAGCCCCAAACGACCCAGGCGCCGCTTCGTCTGGTGGCCCTGGCTCTTGCTGGCGCTGGTGCTGCTGGCCGGCCTGGGCTGGTGGTGGCTGAGCCGGCCCGCCGCCAAGCCGGAGCCCGCGATCGAACTTAGCGCGCCGCCGCCGCCTCCCCAGCCGCCGGCCGAGGCGCGCCTGAACGTTACCACCGAGCCGGAGGGGGCTGTGGTCTGGCTCGACGGTTTTCGGCTCGGTAAGGCGCCGGTGAGCGGCAGCTTCTCCCCGGGAACGCGCCAGTTGCGGGTAGAGGCGGAGGGCTACCAGACCTACGAAGAGCAAATCGAGCTGGCCCCCGGCGGCGAGCGCAACCTCAAGGTGAGC
>JALVWZ010000353.1 GCA_027023115.1 Thermaceae bacterium | reverse complement strand
GACCAACCCGCAGCGAGCCATAGACGCCGCCGTGGCCAGGGGGGCGCGGCGGATAGTGCTGGTTTCGGACGGCTTGTGGCCGGGCCGGCCGCAAAGCCCGGTGCCGGTCTACGCCCGCTACGTCCCGCCGCCGCCCCACGTCGGCCTGCAGCGCCTGCTGCTGCCGGCCGCTCCCCGGCGCGGTGAAGTGGTGGAGGTGGGCGCGGTCGTCGTTAGCACTACCAGCGCCGACGTGCGCCTCAACCTTAGCGCCGGGGGTTACCGTGCCGAAAAGAAACTGCACGTAAAACCGGGGCGCAGCGTGGTCACCTTTCGCCTGCGCCTGCTCGAGCCGCTTACGCTGACGGTGCGGCTCAGCGGGCCAAACGGCGTGGACGAGATGAAAGGCCGCCTCGAACCGCTCGCCCCCGGCAGCGCCCTGGTGGTTGGCGACGAGGCCGCTGCCCGCTATCTGAGCGCCGCCGGCTGGAACGTTCGCCGTGGCGGTGCGGCCGACCTGCGCCAGTTCCCCGACCTGCTGGTCATCGGTAACGGCGCGGACGAGTGGAACCTGGAGCAGCAAGCCCGTCTGCGGCGCTACCTGCAAGAAGGCGGCGCGGTGCTCTGGACCGCCACCCCCAAGGGGCTCTTCTTTGGCGGCTGGCAGCGCACCGAACTGGCCGGGGAGATCCCATTGGAGCCGGAACCGGGTCGGGGCGCGGCCTTGGTGTTGGTGCTGGACGTTTCCGGCTCGATGGCCCAGGAAAACCCCAGCAAGCTGCGCCTGGCCAAAGCCGGCGCGCGCGCCTTGCTGGACGCGGCCGGACCCGCCGACACGGTGGGGATTGTCGTCTTCGCGGACGAGGCCCGCTGGCTGCTGCCGCCCCAACCCCTGACCGGCGAGGCCAGGCGTCGCGCTCTGGCACGACTGGAGGCGCTCGAGGCCGGCGGCGGCACCCATCTCGAACCGGCCTACACCGCCGCGGCCGACTCTTTGGAAAACGTAGAAAACGAGCAACGCTGGATAGTCGTGGTCAGCGATGGGATGATAGCAGACGATGACCAGCGGGCCGTAATCCGCCGCGCCAGAAGGGCGGCGTTCGGGACCAAGACCATCACCCTGGCCCTCGGCGCCGACGCCGACCGCGAATTCCTGAAGCACCTGGCGGCGGCCGGCGGCGGCCGCTTCTTCGACTTGCAAGACGCCAAGGCGCTGCAAGAGACCCTGGCGCTCTTGGGAACCGAGGCCTTCAAGACCACCGAGCTCAGCGGCCGCTTCCCGGTGCTAGCGGCCTCCAGCCAGATCACCGCCGGCGTGGGCGAGCTGCCGCCGCTGGAAGTGCTCTTGCCAGCGCGAGCGCAAAAGTGGGCGACGGTGGTACTGCGAACCAACTCCGGCAAACCGGTGCTGGCGGTGGGGTCCAGCAGCGGCGGCCGGGTGGCGGCGCTGGCTACCGACCTGTCGCGCAGCTGGAAGGGCAGTCCCCAGGCGGCGCAGCTGTTGGCCAACCTGGCCCGCTGGCTCAGCAACACTCCGGCGCGGCCCCGCTACGACTGGGTGGACGACCGTCAGGGGCGCAGCCTGCTAGTCTACGGTCGCTTCGATCCGCTGCCGGTGGCACTCTGGGAGGGGCATGAAGAGGCGCTCGAGCCCACCTCGCCGCTCAGCTTCCGCCTGCGCCTGCCGGTGGGCTTTGACCTGCCGGTGCGCGTCAGCAGCGGCAGGCGGACCGTCTTTATCGCCGAGCCGCCCCGGCCTCCCGAATGGCCCGTGGTGGACGGACGCGAACGGCTTGCCGAACTGGCCCGGGTCAGCGGCGGCGCACTCTTCGAAAAGAACCCGCCCCCGCCCCGGCGCCTGCCGCTGGACGTTTCCCCTTACCTGCTGGCCCTGGCGTTGCTGCTTTTCCTGCTGGAACGCTGGCGCGAATACGCGGTAGGCTGAGGCGATGCGCAGATCGTGGCTGCTCCTGATGCTGCTCCTGGCCGCCTGCAGCAGCGGCCTGCCGCAGGTCCCCGGCCAGTTACGGCTCGGTTACGACGGCCGCGGCGGCCTCAACCTGACCGTGCCCGCCGGCACAGTCTGGTCGCTTTCGACGGGCGAGCTCCAGGTTTCGCCGCCGCAAGGCATCGGCCCGGCCGCCATCGGCTTTACGGCCCCGGCAGACTCCCTCCCCGACCAGCCGCAGGTCGTTTACCAGCTCGCCTGGGGCGGCGACCTGAGCGGAGAGCTTACCGTCACCTGGCCGTTGGTGCGGGTGGAGGGGAGCGTAAACGAGGCCGTCGCCAGCGCCGGCGTTCAGGCCGCGGCAAAAGCCGCCACCATCCCCGCCGCCTCCTTGCCCGAACCCGCCAGCGCCGCCGCGCCGCAACGGGTGCTGGTCCGTTACAAAGACCCGGCCTTTGCCCCACAGAGCTCGCGTGCGGCCGGCAGCAACCGCGTCCGAATCATCGAAACCACCAACCCCCGGGAACTGTTGGAAAGGCTCAGGAGCGACCCCAACGTCGTCTGGGCCGAGCCCGACGGGGTAGTGCACGCCCTCGGCGAACCGAGCGACCAGTACTACCCGCTGGAGTGGCACCTGCGCAAGACCGGCGCCCGCTGGGCCTACCTGGCCAGCTTGTCCGCGCCGGTAACCGTGGCCGTGATAGACACCGGCGTGCGCTACGACCATCCCGACCTCGCCGGCCGGCTCTGGAACCCCGGCGAAGGTGCTTACGACTTCGTAGAAGGTGATACCGACCCCACCGACCCGGGCGACTCCCACAACTCCGCCATGGGCAGCCATGGCACTCACGTAACCGGCATAGTTACCGCCAAAAGCGGCGTCAACAGCCTGCCGCCGCAGTGCTACGACGACCAAGGCAACCCAATTTGCAGCCTGAGCGGCGTGGTGGGCCTTACCTGGCCGGCGAACGTCAAGGTGCTGCCGCTGCGCGTGCTCGACGAAAACGGCAACGGCTCTTTCAGCACGGTCGCCGCCGCCATTCGCTACGCCGCCGGACTGAGCGTCCAGTGGAGCAACCAAACGCTCACCAACCCCCATCCTGCGCAAGTCATCAACCTTTCCCTGGGCGCCGCCTCTTCGTCGAGCGCCATCTGCGACGCCGTGGCCGATGCCCGCGCCGCCGGCTCGCTGGTAGTCGCCGCCGCCGGTAACAGCGGCAGCAGCGCCTACTATTACCCCGCCAGCTGTCCGGGCGCCATCGCGGTTGCCGCCACCGACAACTCTCCGGGCAACCCGCAACCCACCTGGTACAGCGAACACAACGACCGCGTCAGCATCAGCGCCCCCGGCGGCGACACCCGTCAGGACGCCGATAGCGACGGCTACCCCGACGGCGTCCTCTCCACCACCTGGAACTTCCAGACCAACACCCCCAACTACGCCTTCTACATGGGCACTTCTCAGGCGAGCCCGCAGGTGGCGGCGGCGCTGGCCCTGCTGATAGCCTCCGGGAACACTCCCCAGGAGGCTTGGGACCGCCTCAAGAACAGCAGCACCGACCTGGGCGAACCCGGTTACGACGAATACTACGGCTTCGGCTTTATCAACCTGCCGGCTGCGCTGGCGCTCACCCTGCCGCCGGGTCCCTACCGGGTCCACTTCAGCGGCCCCGCCGAACGCTGGCTGCAAACCGACGCCGACGGACGCTTCGGCACCTACCTGCCCAGCGGCCGCTACCAGCTAATCGCCTGCCGCGACGACAGCCAAAACGGCCTTTGCGATACCGGCGAAGCTCGCGCTGCGACGAACCTGACCGTTCCTCCGCGCCGCCTGTTCTCGGTTCCTGAACTAACCTTAGCCCAACATTAACGCCTTTTTAACCAGCCGCAAAAGCAATGCGGTTAGAGTAGAGCCATGCATAAGAAACTCGGCCTCGCGTCACTGCTGGCGCTGTTCATCCTTGCCGGTTGCAGGATCAACACCGCTCCCAAGATCATCGTCTTTGCGGCATCGCCTTCCTCGGGAGAGGCTCCGCTCTCGGTTAATTTTGCAATTACCGCTACCGATGCCGACGATGATCCGCTAACCTGCACGCTCAACTATGGCGACGGTTCCCCCAACGCCGTGTTCTCGTGTTCCCGCGCTACTTCCAGGCAGCACAACTACGGCGTCGGGAACTACACTGCCACCCTCGCCGTCAGTGACGGCCGAGGTGGCAACGCCAGCGCGACTGCCAACGTCAGCGTAAGTCAACCGAGCACCCCCGCCGGGGCCTGCCCTCTACCCGGCAGCTCCAGCCTGGGCACGCTGGCCGTGGAGGAAGAGGAGCCCCGCGGGCTTGGCGACTTCGCAAACGCCGCCTACGTTCCAGGCGAATTGCTAGTCCGCCAGCAATCGAGTGTAAGTTTGCAGTCGACCCGGGCGGCGACGCTGGAAAGCGAGCTTGGCCTCAAGCGCCTGAGCGGCCCCGACCTCAGCGGGTGGGTTCGCTACCAGGTTCCCGCCGGCAGCGAAGAAGAAGTGGCATCGCAGATACTGAGCAACGGTCTAGGGGAGTACGTACAACCAAACTACCGTTACATGCTCCTGGCCGATCCGAACGACACTTACTACAGCAGTTATCAAAAGGCGCAGTACGACCTCATGCAGATTACTCAGGGCTGGGACGAACTGCCGGCCAACCCCTGTCGGCCCATCGTGGGCGTGATCGATTCTGGTGTAGCCGACGACCACCCCGACCTGGACGACAACATTGTTCCCGGCCGTGACGTGTCGGACAACGACGACGACCCATACCCCGAAGCCGGCAGCTACCACGGCACCATGGTAGCCAGCATCTTCGGCGCCGAAACCAATAACGGCCAGGGTATGGCCGGCGACAGCCGCGATATCGCCTACATAATGCCGCTCAAGATCTTCCCCAACGCTACCTCTGGCACCATCGCCAGCGCCATAAACTGGGCCCGGCAGCGCGGCGTCCACGTGCTCAACATGAGTATTTGCATTCTCAATAGTAGCGGCGACGCCTGCGCGGACCTTACCAACAACCCCGACGCCACCATCGAAGACGCCTTGCGGGACGCTTACAACGACGGCATCGTCAGCTTTGCTGCCTCCGGCAACTACAACGATAACTTCGTCGGCTACCCGGCCAGCTCGCCCTACACCATTGCCGTTGGCGCTACCGATAACGATAACCCCCCTAACCGAGCCGACGAGGGCGATTGGGGAGCCGGGAACGGCTCGAACTACGGCAGCCGGCTGGACGTAATGGCCCCGGGCACGGAAGTGCTAGGTGCCGGTATTCCCGACGATTCTCACCCCGAACCGTACATGCAAGGTAGCGGC
Organism: Thermaceae bacterium; assembly: GCA_027023115.1. GTDB lineage: Bacteria > Deinococcota > Deinococci > Deinococcales > Marinithermaceae > Oceanithermus. The sequence goes on along the minus strand of JALVWZ010000353.1, from coordinate 2,325 downwards.
ACTTCTTTCGCCTCCCCCTACGCCGCCGGCGTGGCGGCGCTCTACATCAGCCGCTATTACGCCACCGAAAACGACCTGCCCGGCCCCGACCTCGTGCGTGACTGCATGCGCAGCACGGCCCAGGACCTCGGCCCGGCCGGAGTGGACGACGAAACTGGTGCAGGCCTGGTTCGCGCCGACCAAATGCTCGACACTACCAACTCGCTTTGTTACCCCTAGGTTGGCAAACCTCCCCGGCCCGGCTAGGATAAAAGGGCGCCTACCGGGCCGGGATGGCGGAATAGGTAGACGCAACGGACTTAAAATCCGTTGGGGGTTTCCCCCGTGCGGGTTCGAGTCCCGCTCCCGGCACCAGGCGTTTTTGCCCCCGCAGTTGCGGGGGCGCTTGTTTTGGCGCAGCCGGCCCGGGGGCTCAGCCGCGAGGTCGCTGGCGTCGGTCTGCTTGGCGCAGTTATCGCTCGTCCGGCCAAAGGCAACCGGACGAACGCTTTTCCAGGCGGGCTTTTCTTATCCGCAGCGGCAACGGGCTATCGAATCTAAAGATGGGCCGCCTTTCGTTCCATGCCGACGTTTCAACAAAAAAGCTCGGGGCGCACCTTTTGCGCCCCGCTGTTTCGTCTTTTCCGCACTCTTATGTTAACGGCTCGAAGCGCGCTTGGAAGAAGCGCAGGTACTTGGGCTCGTAGACCATCTTGAGGCCCTTGGCTTCTTTGCGGCGGTCATAGACGGCCTTGACCGACTCGGCCACCACGTCCATGTGGGCTTGGGTGTAGACGCGGCGGGGGATGGTGAGGCGCACCAACTCGAGCTTGGGGTAGTTGTGGTCGCCCGTCTCGGGGTTGCGGCCCGCGCTCACCACGCCGCGCTCCATGCCGCGCACCCCTGAGTCGGCGTAGATGTGGGCCGCCAGCGCCTGGGCGGGGAACTGGTCCTGGGGTATGTGCTCATAGATGGCGCGCGCGTCCAGGAAGACAGCGTGGCCGCCAATGGGCTGGACAATGGGGATGCCCCAGTCGGTCAACAGCTCGCCCAGGTAACGTACCTGCCCCACGCGGGCGCGCACGTAGTCGTCCTGCACCGCTTCCTGGATGCCCACGGCCAGAGCCGCCATGTCGCGCCCCGCCATGCCGCCGTAGGTGTGCAGGCCTTCGTAGACGACTACCAGGTTGCGGGCAGCTTCGAAGTGGTCCTCGTGGTTGAGCGCCAGCCAGCCGCCGATGTTCACCAGGTTGTCCTTCTTGGCGCTCATCCAGGCGCCGTCGGTGTAGCTGCAAAACTCTTTCAGGATCTCGGCGACGGTCTTGTCCTGGTAGCCTGGCTCGCGCTCCTGGATGAAGTAGGCGTTCTCCATCATCCGGGTGGCGTCGAGGTAGACGCGGATGCCGTACTTGTCGGTCAGCGCCCGAACTGCTTTGATATTGCCCATGCTGATGGGCTGGCCGCCGGCCATGTTGACCGTACCAGCCACGCTGACGTAGGCGATCTTCTCGGGGCCGACGCGCTTGATCAGCGCCTCCAGTTTGTCCAGGTCGATGTCGCCCTTGAAGGGGTGGGTGCTGGCAGGGTCGTGGGCCTCGTCGATGATCACGTCCACGAACTTGCCGCCGGCCAGCTCCTGGTGCAGCTTAGTGGTGGTGAAGTACATGTTGCCGGGTACGTACTGCCCCGGTTCTATGGCCACCTGGCTTATCAGGTGTTCGGCGCCACGGCCCTGGTGGGTGGGTACGACGTACTTGTAGCCGTAGTAGGTGCGGATGGCCTCTTCCAGGTCGTAGAAATTACGGCTGCCGGCGTAGGCCTCGTCGCCCAGCATCAGCGCCGCCCACTGGCGGTCGGACATGGCGCTGGTGCCCGAGTCGGTGAGCAGGTCTATGTAGACGTCCTCGGATCTGAGCAGGAAGGTGTTGTACCCGGCTTCTTTTATGGCCCGTTGGCGCTCCTCGGCGCTCATCATCTTTATGGGCTCGACCATCTTGATCTTCCAGGGCTCCGCCCAGGAACGCCTGCCGAACTGCTGACCCATGGTCTCGACGTGCTCTTTTTTCATGTTGCCTCCTTGTTCAGTAGCAGGCTAACACGGCGGCATTGACTTGATGCAACTACCCAACGCCTTGTTCACCAGCTCCCTTCGGCAGGGGGCGGTGCATAGTGCGTGGTACGTGGTAGATGATGGCAGGTTGTGGGAGGTGGGGTGTGGGAAGTGGGATAAGTGATTTGTGCGTGGTACGTAGTGCGTAGTACGTGGTGGGTAGCTTGAATCGAATGCGTTATGCGCGATTGCTCACTGCGGTGTTTCTACAGGCCAAGAGCTACAGGCTACTAGCC
>JALVWZ010000352.1 GCA_027023115.1 Thermaceae bacterium | reverse complement strand
TCAGCTTCTCGATGGCCACGTCGTGGATCACCTGGTCCACGGCCCGTTGCAGGAAGGTGGAGTAGATGGCCACCACCGGCTTCAGCCCCGCCAGGGCCATGCCGGCGGCGCTGGTCACGGCCACGTCCTCGGCGATGCCGACGTCGAGAAAGCGCTCGGGAAACTCGCGGGCGTACTCGCTGAGCCCCGAGCCCTCGCGCATCGCCGGGGTGATGACCACCAGCTTCTCCTCGCGCTTGGCCAGCTCACTAACCGCCGTACCGAAGGCCCGCGACCAGGTGTGGCCGCTCTTCTTGGCGGTGGGGGCTTCGGGGTTGAAGGGGCTGGCGCCGTGCCAGTTGGTGGGGTCCTTTTCGGCGGCGGAGTAGCCCTTGCCCTTCTTGGTGACGACGTGCAGCAGGGTGGGGCCGGACAGGTCCTTGAGGCGCTCGAGCAGGTAGACGAGGCCCTTCAGGTCGTGCCCGTCCACCGGGCCGACGTAGCGCAGGTTCCAGGCGTAAAAGGGGTTCTCCTGGTGGAGGATCATCTTGGTGGCCTCTTTGGCCCGGTCGGCCAGTTCGAAAAGGCGCGGGGAGATGCGCTCGAGCAGCCCCTTGCCCACCTTCTCGGCGTCCTGGACCCACTTTTGCACCTGCAAGCTCTTGAAGTAGCCGGCCAGCGCGCCTACGTTGGGGCTGATGGACATCTCGTTGTCGTTGAGGATTATCAGCATGTCCTTGCCCAGCTCGCCGATCTTGTTGAGCGCGGCCAGGGCCATGCCGCCGGTGAGGGCGCCGTCGCCGATCACGGCGACTATCTTGTAGTCTTCGCCCTGCACGTCGCGGGCGACCGCCATTCCCAGGGCGTTCGCCAGGCTGGTCGAGGCGTGGCCGACGGTAATGGCGTCGTGCTCCGACTCGCTAACCTTGGTAAAGCCCGAAAGCCCGCCCTGCTGGCGAATGGTCGAAAAGCGGCCGCGGCGGCCGGTGAGCAGCTTGTGGGCGTAAGCCTGGTGCCCCACGTCGAAGAGGATCCGGTCGCGCGGCGAGTCGAACACCCGGTGCAGCGCCACGATCAGCTCCACCGCTCCCAGGCTGCTGGCCAAGTGGCCGCCGGTGATCGAGGTAACTTTGATGATCTCCTCGCGCAGCTCGGCGGTCAGCTCTTCCAGCTCTTCTTCGCTGAGCTGCTTCAGGTCTGCGGGGCTTTCGATGCGGGAAAGCAGCATCACCGCCTCCTAAAAGCTCTTCTCTACCAGTAGCAGCCCCTCGCGGGTGCGAACCTCGCCGACGTGGGGTACGAACCAGATTTCCTGTACGGTGCGGTTACCCTTGTTGTCGGAAACGGTCAGCTCGATCACGTAGGCCTCGAACACGCCGGCGGGCACCTGCACCTGGCTCTTACCCTTGACTTCGTAGTTGTAGTCGATGGAGAGAGAGGCCTGTTTCATGGTGCCGCTGGGGAGCAGGAAGACGCTGCTGGTGTCGCTGTGGCCGCCCCAGCGGTAACCGGGGCGCAGCAGCTCGGCCGGAGGGTACTCGAGCACGGGCGGGTCGAAACTGACCTTGGTGAGGGTTATCTGCTCCTTGAAGCCGAGCAGCTCCACGCCGGCGTCGCTGTAGCGGCGGAAGTAGATCCGCTCCTGGCCGCGCCCGGAGAA
>JALVWZ010000351.1 GCA_027023115.1 Thermaceae bacterium | reverse complement strand
GGTCCGCCCCTACGACGAGACGACACGCCCACGAGCTACTACTACAGGCCACAAGCCACTCACCACATGCCGCTTTTTCATCATTCCAGCGGGGCGAGCCTTTGGCCCCTGCGAGCCGGTCCGGACCGGAATAGCCTCCGTCGCTCGTGGACGTCGTAATCGTAAGAAAAGTGGTTACGGGCAAACGACAGCGGTGACGAAGCAGCGCCCGAACCCCGACCACTGGCTCAGTCCTGGACCCCAGCTTTCGCTGGGGTGACGGGGGAAGATGCACATGGCGACGGAGGCAGCGTTAACATCGTGTTCTAACCATACAGCTAGCCGCCGAGCAGCACCTGGAAACTAACCATGGCTACGCTGGCCAGCACCACCGTAGTGGCCACCGCGGGGGCGTCGGCGTCTTCCAAAGCGTCGGGGATCAGCTCGGCGAAGGACATCCAGATCATCGCCCCGGCCGCAAAACCCAGGCCGGCCGGCAGAACCTGTTTGAAGTACTCGACGAACAGGTAGGCCGGGACCGCCATCAGCGGCTGCGGCAGCGACGAAAAGATGCTCCAAAGGGCAGCCTTCCACCATGAAACCCCGCGCGGCACCAGCACCAGGCTGATCGCTAAACCTTCGGGTATGTTATGCACGGCGATGGCAATGGTGATGAAAATACCAAACGCCAGTCCCCCACCAAAAGAAACGCCCACGCCCACGCCTTCGGCGAAAGAGTGCAACGTCATCACGCCGACTATCATGAGCGCTTTGCGGGCATTGAGGCCGCTGAGGTCGGCGAATCCCAAGCTCTCGTGGCCGTCCAGGAAAGAGTGGCTCCATAGTATGAAACCCAGACCTACCAGGACGCCGATCATCGTCCGCGCTAGGCTGTAACCAACACCCTCGTAGATAAGCCCAAAGCTGGCCGCCAGCATCAGGCCGGCGGCTATGGCGTTGCCAATACCCAACCAGCGGCGCGGAAAGCTCTTTACGAAAGCAAAGGGCAATGCCCCTAGGCCGGTTGCCAGCGCCGTGATAAGGGCGTAAACGAAGACCGCGCCGACGTTACCGTTCACAAAAACTTAGTTTACTGCATTCGACGCGGTCCTAACCTTGGTTTTTCAGCCTATCTTCTTGGCTAGTTTGTAGAGCGTGTCGAGTAACTCCCTGCCCAATGGGGTGAGGGTGTACTCGACGCGCGGCGGCACCTCCGGGTAGGCCTTGCGCTCGATCAAGCCCAGCTCCGCAAGCTCCTTTAGCCTTTCGGATAGAGTGCGCGGGCTGACCTTGGTAGCGCGCTCGAGATTGGTGAACCTGGTCGGGCCGTCTGCAACAGCATTGATTATGTCCCAACCTGCTTCGTGAGCAATCGCCTTCAGCACTTGTTTGAATCTTCTATAATCTTCCATACTTCCTACATTGTAGCACGTTTCGCGCCGTATTAAAACCCTGTAAAAATAGAATACATGGACGAGCCCGAAAAGATCAACCCTGATTGGAAAGATTTTCTAGCCCTCGTAATCGCCTCATATCAACTCATTCTACCGATTGTCTTGCTGATAATACTTTCGGCCGTGCTGGTCGTTCTCGCCCTGGCTCATTTCATGCGGTAAGCTGGCTTTGGTACGCGATGAACGACGAATCGAGCAACGGCCTCTTCGAAAGTCTGCCGGAGGACTACCGCGAAAAGCTGGGCAGGCCTGGCGAGTACCCCTTTACCCGCGGCGTCTATCCACGCATGTACCTGGACCGCCTGTGGACCATGCGCCAGTACGCCGGCTTCGGGTCGGCCGCGGAGACCAACGCCCGCTTCCGCTACCTGCTCGAGCGGGGCCAGACCGGGCTCTCGGTGGCCTTCGACCTGCCCACCCAGCTCGGCCTCGACCCCGACCACCCGCTGGCGGTGGGCGAGGTAGGCCGCGTCGGGGTTTCGATTGCCACCGTGGACGACATGAAGCGCCTCTTCGCCGGCATACCCCTCGAGCAGGTGACCACCAGCATGACCATCAACGCCCCGGCGATGATGCTGCTGGCGATGTACCTGCTGGTCGCCGCCGAGCAAGGAACCGACTGGAGCAAGGTTGGCGGCACCATCCAAAACGACATCCTCAAGGAGTACGTCGCCCGCGGCACCTACATCTACCCGCCGCAGCCCTCGATGCGCCTGGTGACCGACGTTTTCGAGTTCGCCAGCCGCGAGGTTCCCCGCTGGAACACCATCTCCATCTCCGGCTACCACATTCGCGAAGCCGGCTCCACGGCCGCCCAGGAGGTGGCCTTTACCTTGGCCAACGCCAAGGCCTACGTGCGCGCCGCCCTCGAGCGCGGCCTCGAGCTCGACAGCTTTGCCCCGCGGTTGAGCTTTTTCTTTGCCGCGCACAACGATATTTTCGAAGAGGCCGCCAAGTTTCGCGCCGCCCGCCGGATGTGGGCCCGGATCATGAAAGAGGAGTTCGGAGCGAAAAATCCCAAGTCGTGGATGCTGCGCTTCCACACCCAAACCGGCGGCTCCACCCTGACCGCCCAGCAACCGCTCAACAACGTCGTGCGCGTCGCCTACCAGGCGCTGGCGGCCGTTCTGGGTGGAACCCAGAGCCTACACACCAACTCCTACGACGAGGCCCTCGGCCTGCCCACCGAAGAGAGCGCCCTCCTCGCCCTGCGCACCCAGCAAATCCTGGCCTACGAGTCGGGCGTGACCCGGGCCATAGACGCCGCCGGCGGTTCGTTCTACCTGGAGCACCTTACCGACGATCTGGAAAAAGAGGCCGACGCCATTATCGCCCAGGTGGAAAAGCTGGGCGGGGCGGTGCGGGCCATCGAAGCCGGCTACGTGCAAAAGGAGATCGAGGAATCAGCCTGGCACTACCAGCGCGAAATAGAAAACCAGGAGCGGATAATCGTTGGCCTCAACCGCTTCACGGTGGAAGAAGAAACACCTGTGCCGGTAATGAAAATAGACCCGGCGGTCGGCGAGCGCCGCGCCGCCGAAGTGCGCGCCTATAAGCAAAACCGCGATCGGCAGGCTACTAAGTTGGCCCTTGACGACCTCAAGAAAGCCGCGACCGGTAGCGAGAATCTGTTTCCCTACGTGCTCGCGGCCTTCCGCGCCAGCGCCACCTTGGGCGAGGTGGCGGGTGCGCTACGCGAGGTTTGGGGCGAGCACCAACCCGCCTAGCGCCGCCGCCCCTGCCACCAGAGGTACGCCGCTCTCAGCAAAACGACCGCCAGCAAACCCCACTTGAGCGGCGTCGCCACGGCGGCCACCCACGCCGCCCAGTCGGGAAAGCGCGGGTACTGCCACAAAATCACGGCGTGCATGGCGTTCTCGATGTAGTCGGCGAGAACCGCGTAAACAGCAAGGTGCCAGGCCTTGCCGCCCATGCTCAGCTTCCAAAGCAACGCGGCGAAGAAGAGACCGTAAACGAGCGGATAGAAGGTATCGGCCAGCAAGAACCAACCGTAGAGACGCCGCACCTCGGCACCGCCGCGCGCCAGCCAGGAGGCGAACTGCTGGGGAGATTGCCAAAGCACCACGTCCGGCGGCGGCCCGCCGGCTACCTGTTCGATTGCCGGCGTAAGAACGGCGCTAAAGGCGGCCATGAAGATGACCGTGACCGCGCCCAGTGTCCAGAGGACTAGCGGTCGCGCCGATTCCGCCACCAGCCTTTCGACGGCATTCATGACCCATGATACCCAAATAGAATGGAGGCGGAGGTGGCGCACTATGGATAGCAGAGAAAAGGCAATTTGGGAAACGCTGCACCGGCACCTGGCGGCCATCTACGCCGGTGACTGGGAGGTCTACACCCAAACGACTGCCGATGACGTGGCCGTTTACGAGTGGTTCGTCACCCCGCACCGGATAGACGGGCTCAGCTTTCACGAGTTCATGATGGAACACGACTGGATGGGCGTCGGCGCCGACTGGCGCTATGACCTGCTCGACGCTCGCTTGCAACTTTACGGAACCACCGCCATCGTCAGCTACACACTGCTGCTCTCCGTCTACAAAGACGGCGCCATCAGCCACAAGACGATCAACGAAAGCCGGGTACTGGTCGAGTTAGCGGACGGCTGGAAGGTGGTCCACGTCCACAAGAGTCCCGGAAGCCAGCTCCAGCTTTAGCCTGCCAAAGATTTTCTCTATAGGGCCTTGCCAAGCCAAGTACCGCCGTTTTACAGGGGCTTAGAGGGGCGTAGGCACGAAAGCCACGAGTCGCAATCTGCAAACCACGACTGCATGCCCCGAGCCACGGGCTACATGCCGCTGTTTCGTCATTCCAGCCAAGCGGGCCTTGGCTCGCGCGAGCTGGAACCCAGACCGGCACAGTCACCGCCGTTCGTGGGTGTCGCAAGAAGAAACAACGGTGACGACGCAAAACCCCAAACGCGACTTCTAAAGCGGTCCTGGGCCCCAGCCTTTGCTGGGATTGAGGATGGGGAGATGCACGTGGCGACGGGAGCTGCGTGAATAACGTGTTCGAACCCTACAGATAACTACCGACGGATGGCCCGCGACGGATGACTCGGTGAAGGATTTGCCATCTCTCATACATATACCCTTGATATATGTGTTATCATGTTTACTTGAAAGGAGAGTCAAATGAAAAGACGTTTGCTGATCGGCCTGCTGGCGATGTCCAGCCTCGCTCTGTTCGTATTCGCTGCCGACAAGGCCATGGATATCTACAACGGCACCCTCGAGGAGCGGGTGAACGCCCTGGCCAAGATTCAGCCGGGACTCGGTACGGTCATGATCGAGTACGGCAACCGCTTTACCAACACCTACTACGCCGCCAAGGGCGGAAACTGGGGTATGGCCCAGTACCAGCTCAAGGAAGCGGTGGAGATCCAGGAGGTCGGCGAAATAACCCGCCCCAAGAATGCTCCCATGCTGCGCTCCTTCGAGCACGGCTACCTCGACACCCTCAAGGCCGACATCGAAAACAAGGACTGGGCTTCTTTCCAACAGCACTATGATGCTGCGGTCGCTGGTTGTAACGCCTGCCACGTCGCCACCGGACACGCCTACGTAGAGTTCCAGCTGCCGCCGGCCCCAGCGATGGACTACGTCAACTTCAACAAAAAGACCGACCCCGCCAAGTAAACGCGAAACGCCCAACGGCCGGGGGCTTAGCCCCCGGTTTTCTTGTTCCGGCTTTGTAATGTAGGACTCCTGTCCAGCGCCGGCGGCGTACTATTTTAGTGGAGGTACGTCATGGAATACAGGATCGAGAAAGACTCGATGGGCGAGCTGAAGGTTCCCGCCGACGCTTACTACGGTGCACAGACGGCGCGTGCGGTGGAGAACTTTCCCATTTCTGGCTTGCGCTTTCCGCGCCCCTTCATCAAGGCGCTCGGGGCCATAAAGCACGCCGCCGCCGAGGTCAACCTAGAGCTGGGCAACCTCGACGAAGAGCGCGCCAAGGCAATCATGCAGGCCGCCGAGGAAGTAATGGAGGGCAAGCTGGACGACCAGTTCGTGGTAGATATCTTCCAGACCGGCTCCGGCACCTCGACCAACATGAACACCAACGAGGTGATCGCCGGCCGGGCCAACGAGATTCTCACCGGCAAGCGCGGCGGTAAGGACCCGGTGCACCCCAACGACCACGTAAACTTCGGCCAGTCGTCGAACGACACCATTCCCACCGCCATTCACGTGTCCGTCGCGGTGCAGACCAACGAGGTGCTGCTGCCGGCGCTGAAGCACCTGCACCAGGCGCTCCTCGAGAAGGCGCAGGCCTGGGACGACGTGGTCAAGATCGGCCGCACCCACCTGATGGACGCCACCCCCATCCGCATGGGCCAGGAAGTAAGCGGCTGGGCGCGCCAGGTGGAGCTGGCCATAGAGCGGCTCGAGAGCACGTTGCCGCGCCTTTACGAGCTGGCCCAGGGCGGCACCGCGGTGGGCACCGGCCTCAATACCCACCCCGAGTTCGGCGCGCGCGTGGCCGAAAAACTGGCGATGCGCTTCGGCCTGCCATTCCGCGAAGCGGTCAACCACTTCGAAGCACAACACTCCAAAGACGCCGCCGTGGAGCTGGCCGGCCAGCTAGCGACCATCGCCACCAGTATGGTCAAGATCGCCAACGACATCCGCTGGCTTTCCAGCGGCCCCCGCTGCGGCATTGCCGAGATCTCGCTACCGGCGGTCCAGCCCGGTTCTTCGATCATGCCCGGCAAGGTGAACCCGGTCATGTCGGAGGCGCTGATGATGGTCAGTGCTCAGGTAATCGGCAACGCCACCACCGTGCAGGTTTCCAACACCCACGGCAACCTCGACCTGAACGTGATGATGCCGGTCATCGCCCGCAACCTGCTCGAGTCGGTCACCTTCCTCGGCAACGCCGTCCGCGCCTTCACCGACAAGGCGGTGGTGGGCATGGACGCCAACCGTGAAAAGGCCGCCAGCTACGTCGAGTGGAGCTTGGCCATGGTCACCAGCCTGGCCCCGGTCATCGGCTACGACCGCGCCGCCGAGATCGCCAAGAAATCGGTCAAGGAGGGCAAGACGGTGCGCCAGGTCTGCCTCGAGGAAAGCGTCCTCCCCGAAGACGAGCTGAACGAGCTGCTGGACCCCTGGAAGATGACCGAACCGGGCATTCCGCACAAGTAGCGGTTGGGTTCTTCTGGAAGAGAGCGCCGGCTCCGCCGGCGCTCTCTCATCTTTTGCAGATATCCGACCATTTCACTGCGGTATAATGTGAGAACGCCTGACGGCGTGGAGGAGAGGATCGAATATGGCATACCCGTTTCAGTTACCCGAACTAGGTTACGCGTACGACTCGCTCGAGCCCCACATTGACGCCCGCACGATGGAAATCCACCACACCAAGCACCACGGCGGCTACGTCAACAACCTGAACAAGGCGCTCGAGGGACACCCCTACCTGCACTCGGCCAGCGCCGAGGAGCTGCTCACCCACCTGGCCGCCCTGCCCGCGGAGATCCAGACCGCCGTTCGCAACAACGGCGGCGGCCACCTCAACCACAGCCTCTTCTGGGAGGTCATTGCCCCGGGTGGCAGCCAAACTCCCGGCGGCAAGCTAGCCGCGGCCATCGACAGTACCTTCGGCTCTTTCGAGTCGTTCAAAGACGCCTTCAGCAAGGCGGCCGCCACCCGTTTCGGCTCCGGCTGGGCCTGGCTGGCGCTCGACCCCTGGCAGAAGCTGCACGTCTTCTCCACCCCCAACCAGGACAACCCGGTAATGCAGGGCTTTACCCCCATTCTCGGCCTCGACGTTTGGGAGCACGCCTATTACCTCAAGTACCAAAACCGTCGCCCGGAGTACATCCAGGCCTTCTGGAACGTGGTCAACTTCGACGTGGTGGCCAAAAAGTACGAAGAGGCGCTGGGCTAGACCAGCCCCTACCTTTAGGGCGCCCCTCCGGGCGCCTTTTTTCGCGCCCGAACCATACGTCTTTTTCGCCCTGTTGCGAAACAGAAGTAGTCGATGCGGCAGATTTGACGAACTGGATTTACAGAAACGGCGTCTGGGTCGCAACCCGCTTGACGAACCCGCCATTTCGGGCTAAAGTGTTCCTTGGCCTTGGGCCGTTAGCTCAATTTGGCAGAGCCACCGACTCTTAATCGGTTGGTTGTAGGTTCGAGTCCTACACGGCCCACCAA
>JALVWZ010000350.1 GCA_027023115.1 Thermaceae bacterium | reverse complement strand
CTTTTTGGTTCCATCCCAGCCGGAGTGCTGATCGCCAAGCTCTACCACGTGAACATTCGCGAGGTCGGCTCGGGTAACATCGGCGCTACCAACGTGCTGCGGAGCCTGGGTTGGGGACCGGCGATAGTCGTTTTCCTCTTTGACGTTTTCAAGGGCGGCCTGGCGGTCGAAATCGCCCGCTGGGTCGGCATAGACGGCTGGCTATTGGGCGGCGTGGCGCTGGCGGCGGTGCTGGGGCACAACTTTTCGGTCTTTCTCGGTTTCAAGGGCGGCAAGGGCGTGGCCACCAGCCTGGGCACGGTGCTCTTCCTAGACCCGGCGGTGGCGCTCTTTGCTCTGGTCATAGCGGCGGTAACGATGCTGCTAACCCGCTACGTCTCGGCGGGCAGCCTGGTCGGCACCTTCGCCGGCCTGGCCTACGCCTACGCGGTGGGGCGGCCGGTGTGGGAGCTGGTCACGCTGACGCTCCTGGTGGGTTTCGTTTACTGGCAGCATCGCGAAAACATTGCCCGCCTGCAGGCGGGCAATGAAAGGCGGCTGGGGGAGAAAGAAAAACCCAAGAAGCGCTATCCGGGCTAGCCGAGGGCGCTCCCGGGCACCAGCGTCTTGCTGGAAAGGCGTTGGTCGGGTATCAGCAGGGTGGCCAGCAGGCCGAAGATTACCAGTACGGCCGCATAGAGGTAGACCTGGCGCATGGCCTCGGTAATGGCCTCGTTGAGGGCCTGGGCCATCTTGGCCTTGAGCGTGGCCAGCTGCTCCTCCAAAACCTGGCGCACCTTGCTAAGAATCATCTGTTTGTAGGCGGCCGGCGGCGGCGGGCCGGCAAGCATCTCTTTGAGGCGCTCGTCGAGCAGGGGGTTGGCCAGCAACTCCTTTTTGGCGGCTTCGTCGCCGGAGAGGGCCTTGTCGAGCAGCTCGAGGGTCTCGTTCAACTTCTGCTCCATGGCCTTGTCGAAGGCGGCCGGATCGCGCATCTGGCTGATGTCTACCTTTTGTTCCCGGAACTGCGCCGGCAGGTTGGCGGTCAGCTGGGTTTGCAGGCTGGCTGCCAGGACCGCGCCCATCAGGGCGATGCCGATGGTGGAGCCGATCTGGCGGAAGAACTGGGTGGCGCTGGAGGCGGTGCCGAGGCGTTCGGGGGGCACCGCGTTTTGCACCGCCAGCGTGAAGAGGGGCATTCCCGGCCCCAGACCCAGGCCCATGCTGACCATCAAGGCCAGCACCTGCCACAGCGGCGTGTCTATCCGGATGATCCAATGCATGAGTAGCAGGTTGCCCAGCAGCCAGACCATGCCGCCGATCATCATCGGCTTGTAACGACCCCAGCGGCTGGCCAGCTGCCCCGAGCCGATGGCGCCAATGATGGCGCCGAGGGTGAGCGGGGTAATGGTCAGGCCGCTGAGCGTCGCCGAGATGCCCTTGACCTGGATCAGGTAGAGGGGCAAGAAGAACATGGCGCTCAAAAAGGCGGCTCCAAAGAAGAAGAGCGCCACGCTGGCCCAGCGGAAGACCGGATTTTTCAGGAGGGTCAGGTCGAAAAGCGGCTCGGCGGTATGCGTTTCCACCCAGTAGAAGACGACCAAACCAAGCGCGGCGGCGGCGAAGAGGCCGAGGATTTGCGGGCTGGTCCAGGCGTACTGGTGGCCACCCCAGGAGGTTGCCAGCAGGAGGGGCACCGTCCAAAGCGCCAGGGTGACGGCGCCGCCGAGGTCGAAGCGGTGGCTGGAAACCGGTTGCAGGCGGGGCATGTGGACGATGATGAAGTAAAGGGCCAACGCGCCCACCGGCATGTTGATGTAAAAGACCCAGTGCCAGGAGAGGTGGTCGGTAAGCAGACCGCCCAGCCAGGGGCCGACCACGCTGGCCAGGGCGAAGACCGCGCCAAAGAGACCCTGGTAGCGGCCGCGTTCGCGGGGCGAGAAGAGCAGGCCGATGGTGGTGGTGGCCACCGCGAAGAGGGCGCCGCCGCCGACGCCCTGGATGGCGCGGTAGGCGATGAGCTGGTCCATGCTATTCGAAAGGCCGGAGAGGGCCGAGCCGGTCAGGAAGATTATCACCGCCCAGAGCAGGAGCGTACGGCTGGAAACCAGGTCGGAGAGCCGGCCAAAGATGGGCACGGCGATGGTCGACGCCAGGAGGTAGCTGGTGCCTACCCAGGCGTACTTGTCCATGCCGCCCAGGTCTTGGACGATACGCGGCAGGGCGGTGGCGACGATGGTTTGATCCAGCGCCGCCAGGAAGATGCCCAGGAAGACGCCGATGAGGGTTAGTAGCTTGGTGCGGTTCATGCCGGTTCCTCCGTTACTTTGCCGAGCAGGCGCGCGAGCGTTTCTTGCTCGGCGGGCTCAAGGCGCTCTAGGCTCTTGCGCAGCCCCGCCTGCAGGCATTCCTGACCTCTTACCAGCGCCCGGCGGCCGCTTTGGGTAAGCGCGAATATGAAACGGCGCAGGTCGCCCGGGTCGCTTTGGCGCTGTACGAAGCCGTGCTTCTCGAGCCTCTTCATGGCGTGGCTGACGCTGGGCGTTGGCAGGCGCAATTCCCGCGCCAGCAGACCGGGCGAGGGAAAGCGCTCGATCAGCGCCAGTAACATCAGGTCACGCGGGGAAAGGCCGAGTTCGTCTATGCAGGGAGCGGCTTGCTTGAGCAGGCCGCGCTGCAGCTTCCAGATGCGTACCAGGAGGGGCCAGGTATCCACGAGCGCCATTCTAGTACAGGTCATTAAATATTTCAAATGAAACATTTAAGGTTAGGCATAAAGAGGTCGCGGGAATTATAATGGTCCGAAGTAGCGAAAGGTCTTTGGCGCGGGTCAGTAGCGGAGGTGTCTTCGTGGACGAGCTGCAAATCCTGCAGATGCTGGAGGGTGGCGACCGCCGCTCGGTCGGGCGGGCGGCGGAAGTGGCGGAGCTGGTAAGAGCCGACCCCGCCCTGGTCGGGGCTTTGTTCGCGGGAATGGAGGGAGACGACCCGCTGGTGCGGATGCGCACCGCCGACGCCTTGGAAAAGGCCTCGAACAGCCGCCCCGAGCTGCTCACCGGTTACGCCGAGCGGCTGCTGAATCTGATGGCGACCCAGCCGCAGCAGGAGGTGGCCTGGCACCTGGCGCAGCTGGCCGGGCGGCTCGAGCTGACCGAGGCGCAACAGGCACGGCTATTCGAGCTGCTCGAGTCGTACCTGAGCCACAAGAGCCGTATCGTCCGCGTGCACGCGCTAGAGGCCCTGACCGGACTGGCGGAGCGCAGCGAGAAGTGGCTGCCGCTTGTCTGGAAGCTGGTGAACGCCGGGCTCGAGTCGGAGAGCCCCGCGGTCCGCGCCCGCAGCCGCAAGCTGGTACGGCGGCTTACGCGGCTGCTCGAGAGCGAAGAGGAACGTTGAACTTTGGAGAAACGCAGTATGAGAGAACCAATCCTGCACATCACCACGCGAGATGCCTGGCGCCGCGCCGTGCACGAGGGAATCTACCGCGCCAATAGCCTGCGTTCAAGGGTTCATTCACGCCTCGCGTCCGGATCAGGTAGTCGCAGTGGCTAACGCTCTTTTTCGCGGGCGGCGCGACCTCGTGCTTCTCGTCATCGACCCCGACATACTCCAGGCCGAAATACGCTTCGATGTCGTCGACGACGGGCTCTACCCCCACGTCTACGGGCCGCTGAACCTGGACGCGGTAACCGCCGCCCGGGAGTTCCCACCGGACGCGCGGGGGCGGTTCACCCTGCCTGCAGAGCTTAGGTGGTAGCCGCGACCGTTTCGACCAAGCGCTTCCACAAACACAGCTTGACTGCGCTATACTTCGCCCCAATAACGCTGCTGCGGCTGCTGCGGGCCGGGTTTGCACGCCCTCAGGGCCGAGTGCGCAGCGCCCGGCCTTCCTTTTTACGGCGGCCTCTGCAAAGCGCTAGGGGTATTCTTCGCGCAGGTATCGGCCGGCGCCCGCTTAGATTCCCGTAAGTTCTTCAGACCCGTCAAAAAGCCCCGGCGCTGGGGGAGCGCCGGGGCGGGGGTAGAGAGGCAGGGTTTACTTCACTTCGGGAAAGCCGTTCACCTCGTCGTTGTGGAACCAGATGAACTCGTTGGAGGCGTGCATGGCGCCGGCGGTGTCGAAGCGAGCGTCGGAGACTTTGAAGGTGCCGGTGGCGGCGTCCCAGGTGATGCTGGCGGCGAATACCGGCGCGACGCCGTAGGGGCCGCCGGCCATAGGCGGCTTGGGGATGGTGGGATACCCGTAGTAGAGGGGCGGCTCGTCTTGTTCGAACTTGCCTTTGGCCACGGGAATGGGCGGTACCGACTGTTGCAACCCGCTCAGGTTGACGGCGCTTTCGTAAAAGTTGGTGAAGAACTGCTCGGCCCGATCCTGGTCTATCGCGTCGCCCAGGAAGAGCCGGCTAGCGTTGACGGCTCCCATGATGGCGGCCACGTCGTCTATCGAGTGGTTCATGGCGCTCTTGAACATGCCGTGGTCGAAGTTGTAGTCTCCCACCAGCTCCTGATAGCTACGGGCGGCCACGCGCCGGAAGAACTCGTCACCGGTCACGCGCCATGCCTCCACGAGCCCGCGCACTTTGTAGGCGAGCTCGCCGGGGTTTTCGGTCGCGCTGCTGGTGAGCTGCAGGGCCAGGCTGCGCAGGCGACCCTTGACCACGCCGTCGCCCTCGAGGGCGGCGTACCAGGTAAGCGCCTGAACCGCCTGCGAGAGTTCCCGCGCGCCCTGCGGCTGCCGGTGGGCCAGGGCGACGTAGAGGCGTTCAGCGGCGCCCTGGAATAAGCCTGCCGCTTTCGGGTCGCGGTAGCGGTTGCCGGTGCTGTGCGGCAGGGTGGGGGCGGCCAGGTAGTCGGCCAGGTTGGCGTAGGCCTCGAGCATCACCCACTGCCCGATCCAGTCGATGCCGCCGTCGCTGCTGGGGATCAGTCCGTCGGCGCGGGTCATCTGGGTGGCCAGGTACTTCGCCTGCGTCTTGGCGCTGGCATTCATGATCATGCCCACGAAGCGCCACTGCGCCCCGAAGTCGCTGGCGGGGGTGCCGAAGTGGTCGTCCACGTGGAATTGCTTGGCCCACTCGGCCTCCTTCATGATCGTCCAGCCGCTGGCGGAGGCGGTGGTGCGCTTCTCGAAACCCGCCGGGTCCCAGTGCTGGGTGTCGAAGTCGTTGGGATCCAGTTTGGCGGTGTAGTGCGGGTCGCCACCGACATAGACCAACTTGAGCAACCTGATGCCCTTGCGAACCGCGGGGCGGTCGCCGTCGCCGGGGTTGGCGTCGACCATCTGCATCATTTGCATAACCGCCTCCTTGGACGGCTGGAAGGTAACGCCCAGTCCCGAGCGCATTACCAGATTGCCCAGGTTGTAACGGGAGTACCAGTAACCTTCTTCTTCGGCGTCCACCGGCATGAACTGAGGCAGGCCGCGTTTCAGCCCGCCACCGGCCAGCGCCAGCGTAGCCAGCAGGGCCAACCCTACGGTAAATATCTTGCGTATTTGCATTTCGTGCTCCTTTCGGTCCGCGCTTAGCGGCACAACCGCAGGCTAGGGCCAAAAGGAGGCGCGCGAGGTATCGCAGACTACCCGCCCGGAGCCAGGAACGCGAGAAGAGTTTTTTAGGAACGCTGTTTGCGCCCGCGCCAGGCGAGCCTGAAAGGGATTTCACGTAGGTCCAGGTCCTCGCGGATCCGGTTCTTGATGTAGTTTTCGAAGGCACGGGTGACGAAGTTGGGCTGGTTGACGAAGAAGACGAACAGCGGCGGGGCCACCTCGGGCTGGGTAACGAAGAAGATCTTGAGCGGCCGTCCCTTGAAGTTGGGAACGCGCGTCTTGGTGAGCCAGACCTGCACCCAGCGGTTGAGGTCGGCGGTGTCGAAGCGCTGGCGCGCCTTGTGGTAGAGCCGCGTCGCCATCTGAAAGATCTTGTGGATGTTCTGGCCGCTGGCCGCCGAGGTGTAAACGATGGGCAGGTTCTCTAAGTGGGCCAGCTTTTCGCGCAGCTTTCGCCGCACTTCGCGTTCTTCCGCTTTGGGCACCGCGTCCCACTTGGTGACGGCCAGGATGACCGGCTTGCCGGCGTCGAGGGCCTCATTGGCCATCTTCAGCTCGCGGTCGCCCAGCTCGAAGGGGTCTACCGCCAGCACCACCACGTCGGCCTCCTTGATCACGCGGTGGGCGCGCTGAATCGCGAAGTGCTCCACGGCCGTCTCTGGCCGTTTGCGAATACCGGCGGTGTCGACCAGCACGAAGCGGGTGCCGCCGTAGTCGAGTTCTACGTCTATACTGTCGCGGGTGGTGCCGGGTTGGTCGGAGACTATCACCCGTTCTTCGCCGAGAATGGCGTTGAGCAGGCTCGACTTGCCGGCGTTGGGGCGGCCGATGATGGCGATGCGAATGGGCGGGACTTCTACCTGGGTTTCTTCCTCTTCGTCCGGCAGCGCCCGCCAGATGGCCTCTTCCAGTTCGTCCAGGCCGCGGCGGTGTTCCACCGAGGTCGGCAGCGGCTCCCCGAACCCCAGGGCATAGAGTTCGCCCAGGTAGGCCTCGTGGTTGGGGTGGTCTACCTTGGTGGCTACCAGCAGCACCGGCTTGCCCGACTTGCGCAGGTAGTCGGCCACCTCGTAATCGGCCTGGGCCAGCTCGGCGCGGCCGTCCACCAGGAAGAGAATCAGGTCGGCCTCCTCGAGCGCCTGGTCCACCTTTTCCTTGATCTTGGGCTCCCAGGCGTCGCCCGACCAGAGACCGCCGGTGTCGACCAGTTTGAAGCGGCCGCGCTCGTTTTCGACCACCGCCTCCTTGAGGTCGCGGGTAACGCCGGCCTCGTCGGCCACCACCGCGTCGCGGCGGCCGAGCAGGCGGTTGTAGAGGCTGGACTTACCCACGTTGGGGCGTCCGACTATGACTACCTTGCGCATATTAAAGAGGGCTCCCGGCCCGAAGCTCCAGTCTACCGCACGCGCGCGGCCTTGCCTAGGTGCAGAGCGCGAACGCGTTGCTCAGGCCCTCCTGCCGCCCTGAGCGTCTCCCTGCGTCACCCCAGCGGAAGCTGGGGTCCAGGACCAGGTCAGGGGTCGGGATTGGGGCGCTGCTGCGTCGCCATTGTTTCCTGAAGCCTCTGCGAGCGATGGGGGCTGCGCCGGTCTGGACTGGCTCGCGCGAGCCTCACGTCTCACATGGCAGGAATGACGGTCGCCCGTTTGGCTGAGGCAACGAAGCGCCGGTCTGCTACAGCCTCCCTCGTAAGGCGGCGCACGGGTCCGCCCCTATGGGCTGGAAGGTGACGTGGGAGGCGGCGGGCAGATGGAATTGGGGTCTGCGATGCGGTGTTTCTACAGGCCACGAGCTACGAGCCACCTGCTGTTTTCAGGGCCTGCTGCCGCGCACCGCTCATCGTTCAGCAGCCTTGGCTTCTAGGGCATTGGGTGAGCCAGGGCAAAGGCGCGTACTCCCTCGCGCAGCTCGGGGTAGGGCGCGCTTTCGCGCAGCGCCGCGTCCATGAACTCGGCCACCTGGGTCATCTCGGCAGGCTCGAAGCCGCGGGTGGTGATCGCGGCGGTGCCGGCGCGGATGCCGCTGGTGACGCGCGGCGGCTGGGGGTCGAAGGGAATGCCGTTTTTGTTGACGGTTATGCCAGCGCGGCCGAGCCGGTCTTCGGCCTCGGCGCCGG